>JAAYZH010000356.1 GCA_012514965.1 Clostridiaceae bacterium
CAGGGTTCTTCTTCGTTAATCCATTCTCTTCGGCTGTCAATCCGGCAGCGAAGACGAAGCTTGGCCAAAGCGGTGACGTGGATGGCAGCAGCAAATCGAAGACGGAATTCGTCATCAACAGTACGGGAATTCAGTCCATCGAGCAGGGCAGCAAAAAGATCTCCCTCAAGGTAATGACCCTGAATAACTCCAAGCAAAAAGTAAATGACTATCAGGGTACACCGGTGGATGTTGGCGTGGCGGTGATGTGGCGGGTCGTGGATACGGCCAAAGCGGTTTTTGAAATCGATAATTACAAAGAGTACCTCTCGCTGCAATGCGACGCGGCGGTGCGCAACATTGTCAGGATTTATCCGTATGATGTTGCCCCGAATGTGGATACAACAGGTGACGGTGAGCCGGATGAGGGCAGTTTGCGTGGTTCGACTCGTATTGTCGCAGAACGGATCCGCAAGGAAATTCAAGACAAGGTTGAGATTGCAGGTATCGAAATTATCGAGGCCAGAATCACCTATCTTGCCTACGCAACCGAGATTGCGTCTGTCATGCTGCAGCGCCAGCAAGCCTCCGCCATTATCGATGCCCGTAAGATGATCGTCGAGGGCGCGGTGGGTATGGTGGAAATGGCACTCGAAAAGCTCGCCGAAAGAGACATTGTCGAGCTCGATCCGGAGCGTAAGGCAGCCATGGTGTCCAACCTCCTGGTTATTCTCTGCGGCAACCGCGACGCCCAGCCTGTCGTCAACAGCGGCAGTCTGTACTAAGGTAAGAATCGAAGAAATGGCAAATGAAAAAAAACAAGTTCCATTGAGACTCTCGGCTAAGCTCTACGAAGAGCTGGCCGCTTGGGCAGAAGCGGATTTTCGCTCGGTTAACGGGCAGATTGAGTATCTGCTGACAGCCTGTGTGCGTCAACGCAAGAAGAACGGCCGCCAGATACCCGAGGAATTTGAAGCGTCAGAAGAATGACGACAAATTTGTGATGCGAACATATGTAGAGTAAGCCTGCCTTCGTGGCGGGCTTCTTGGTTCCGGCGGAAGCTTCTGTTGTGAGTTTTGCGTCCGGCCAAAAAATATAGTTGCCACATAGACCCTAGTTGTTCTGCGCAGCATAGTAAGCGCGCAAATTTGGCCTGCGGAAAAGTAAAGAATTCGTCAACGAATCGCAGATTATGCGCAAACGTATGCTATGCGCAGGTACTGTGGAGACGGACTTGTTATTCTATAGGAAAAGCAGAGGGGGGAATGTATGCGCTACGTGAAGATTTTTGCCTTGCTTGCCAGCGCTATCCTGGCGGCTACGGCCTGCAACACTGCAGGAAGCAGTTCCGCGAGCAGCTCTCCGGCCAATCCAGCCACAGGAACCACGACAGCCGGCAGCACAGAAGCTGTTTTGACCTCGCCGGCAGGAACAGAGACAGGCACACAGGACACAAGCACTCCATCTCCTACAAGCCTCGTCCTGTACCCACCGGTAGAGAACAATCCGCCCAATGCACCTGCGTATGAGCCTGCCTTCGAAGGGCAGACCAGAGCTCCGGGCTTGAGAACGGTATCGCCCTATACTGTGGAGGTTCTTACTGACCGGCTGGCGTCCCCCTGGGCGGTGACAGCGTTGCCGGACGGCAGGCTCTTGATTACGGAGAAGGCAGGAAGTCTGCGTATCTGGAGTCAGGACCACGGACTTTCCGCTCGGATCGGCGGCTTCCCTGAGCTGGATAGTCGAGGGCAGGGCGGCCTCCTGGATGTCGCGCCGGCCCCGGATTTCGCGCAAAGTCGCGAACTGTATTTTACCTTTGCGGAGCAGACGGCTCAGGGCTCGGCTACCGCGGTCGGTTTTGGCCGATTGGCCGCTGACGAACGCAAGATCGAGAACTTTACAACCATCTACCGTGCCTTGCCCTACTACGACAATAGTATGCATTTTGGCAGCCGTCTCACGTTTGCTGAGGACGGGACCTTGTTCGTCTCGACGGGCGAACGCTCGGATCTTGCGACACGCGCTTTGGCTCAGACGCTGGACAATGGTTATGGGAAGATCTTGCACATAACTGCCGACGGTGAACCTGTTCCGGGAGGTCCTTTTGCCGGCCAAAGTCCTGCCTGGCCAGAGATCTACAGTTACGGTCACCGTAATGTCCAGGGGCTGGCGCTGCACCCCGCGACCGGCAGACTGTGGATCAGCGAGATGGGGCCGCGCGGCGGCGATGAGCTCAACCTGATCGTGCCCGGCGGCAATTACGGCTGGGGTGAGATCAGCTACGGCCTGGAGTACAGTGGGGCGGCCATCGGCGGCGGGGAGACCCAGCTGGAAAGCACGGAGCAGCCTGTCTACTATTGGGACCCGGTTTTGGCCCCCAGCGGCATGGCCTTCTATGAAGGCGACGCGATTCCGGAGTGGCGGGATAATCTCTTCATCGGCGGTCTGCGCGCGCAGCACATCAGTCGACTGGTGCTTGACGGTCAGCGTGTGGTGGGTGAAGAGCGACTCCTAGAAGACGAGGGGCAGCGTTTCCGTGATGTTGGGATGGGCAGAGACGGCGCCTTGTATGCCGTCACGGATGGGGGGAGACTCTACCGCATCGGGCCCTAAAGACGAAAGCATTTTTGCCACAATTCATTTACATTTCACTGCCTCCGAAATTCTTGCAGCCTCTCCACGCTTGTGTAGAGGTTGCTTGTTTTTTGCGGCCAAAAGCGTTATAACAGGGTCACAAATTAGCTATGGAGGGAAGGCTTGGGCTTTTCGCTCAAGTGGGGGGAATTATGGACTCGACACAGCCTGCACAGACCGTGAAAGTGCCGGATCGCAAGGGGAACGGTACTCCGCGTGGTATCCAAAGGATAGCCTTGATCGGTGTTTTCGCCGCCTTGTGTTACGTGGGCTTTCAATTTTTGCGTATTGACATCAGCCTTCCGGGGGGCAAGACCGCCTTTCACATGGGCAATGTTTTTCTGCTGGTGGCCGCGCTTCTGCTGGGCCCTCTATCCGGCGCGATGGCCGGAAGTATCGGCATGACGATTGCCGACCTGACCTCGGGTTATGCCATGTACGCTCCGACTACCTTTCTCCTGAAATTCTGCATTGGCCTCATTACCGGCAGCGTTGCGCATAGGGCAGGCAGAATCTATGCCATTCACGACAAGAAGCTCGCGCTGCGGTGGAGTATCCTCGGCAGCAGCGCAGGCATCCTCTTCAATATTTTCGCCGATCCGCTGGTGGGCTATTTTTACCAGCGTTATCTCTTGAACCTGCCCGTCGAACCAGCGAAGTTCCTGGCCAAAATCGCCGCCGGCACCACTGCGGTCAACGGAATTGTCGCAGTCGCACTCTCGGCAGCAATCTATCTTGCGATCATGCCCTTGCGCAAAACCTGGCAACGGAAATAATCGCAGCTTGAATTTTCACTTTCTGCAACGCCCGTGTTATGATTTGGACAGCAAAACAGAGTGGAGGTTTCGATGAACATTTGGCATGACATTCAACCTAAGCTGATTACGCCCGAGAATTTCACTGCGATAATAGAAATACCCCGCGGAAGCAAGAAAAAGTACGAGCTCGATAAGGACAGCGGCCTCTTGCGGCTGGATCGCATCCTCTACACTTCAACGCATTACCCTGCAAACTACGGATTTATTCCACGCACTTTCGCCGATGACGGCGATCCGCTCGATGTACTCGTGCTGTGCTCGGAGACGCTCGACCCTCTGGTCATGGTGCAATGTTACCCGATAGGCGTGATCCGCATGGTCGACGATGAAGAGATCGATGACAAGATCATCGCCATCCCCTTCGAAGATCCCTCTTGGAACTTCTACCGTGACATGGACCAGATCCCTCCCCATTATTTTGCGGAAATCGTACATTTTTTCGGTGTGTACAAGGAACTCGAGCACAAGCAAACCGCCACGACAGACTCATTACCGCGCGAATCCGCAATGCAGATCATCCGAGATTGTCAATTGCGTTATGAAGACAAGTTTGGCGATGTGGCCAAATGGAAGCTTTAGGGCGTACAGCAGGGGGGGAATTATGAGTACAAACAAGCAGAAGAAGCAGCCGCCTAAACGTCCGGCCGCGAATAGCCCAAAACCGGCACCAAAGCCTCAGAAACTTAGTCCGCTTTTGCAGCAGACCTTAATGGGCAAACAGGGCGGTTCGTCACCGAAGTCGCCCAAAGAAGTGCACGGCTTCCGCGCTTTCCTGAAGAAGCAAAACATCGAATTTACTTTCCAGCGTTACGCAATCGACGCGCTCGGTGCTATGGCTCTGGGCCTTTTTGCCTCTCTCCTGATCGGCACAATTATCAACACGATCGCAGGCCTCATCGGGGCAAGTACAGCGCTCGGAGCATTTTTGCTGATCGTCGGTGGTTATGCGGCCAAAGCCACCGGACCCGCGATGGCGGCAGCCATCGGTTATTCACTCAAAGCCCCGCCGCTGGTACTCTTTACCCTGTGCGGTGTCGGTTTGGCCGGCAATGAACTAGGGGGGGCGGGCGGTCCTTTGGCCGTATTTGTAATTGCGGTTTTTGCTGCAGAAATAGGCAAACTGGTGTCAAAGACTACGCCTGTTGACATTATCGTTACACCGCTGGTGACCATCCTGACCGGTGTCGGCCTGGCCAAATGGTGGGCACCTGGCATCGGAGCCGCAGCCAGTCAGGTAGGGAGCGCAATCATCTGGGCCACCGAGCAACAGCCTTTCCTCATGGGGATTCTCGTAGCGGTCATTATGGGTGTGGCCCTGACACTGCCGATCAGTTCAGCGGCGATCGCCGCGGCTCTCGGCCTGGTCGGGCTGGCCGGCGGAGCCGCCGTTGCCGGCTGCTGCGCCCAAATGGTGGGTTTTGCCGTGATGTCCTACCGTGATAATGGCATGGGCGGCCTAGTCGCTCAGGGCGTCGGTACTTCTATGCTGCAAATTCCCAATATCATGAAAAACCCGAAAATCTGGATGCCGCCGATCCTGGCCTCAGCCGTGGCCGGTCCGATCTCAACCACTGTATTCAAACTTGAGATGAACGGCGCCCCAATCTCTTCCGGCATGGGCACATCAGGTTTCGTCGGACAGGTCGGCCTGATCAGCGGCTGGCTCAGTCCATCTGAAGCCGCCCAGCGTTTTGGTGCCGCGGCGATCTCACCAAGCCCTCTGCACTGGGCAGGCCTTGTGCTTGTCTGCTTTGTTTTGCCGGCCCTGTTGTCCTGGCTTTTCGCTTTGCCCTTGCGCAAAATTGGCTGGATCAAGGACGGGGACACCAAGCTGAATCTGGGCTAGCGTAAGGCGAGGTAAGAGATATTCAGGCAGAGCAAGAGAGGAACAAACTGAATTCATGAGCGTATTGGTCATCAGCGACACCCATGGCAGCTTGGAAAGTTTCGAGCGTTGCTTGAAAGTTGCAGAATACCTGGGTCCGGTTGATCTGATTCTTCACTGCGGCGATGTACTTGGCCATGGCTGGCGTCCGGATCCTCTGTTACCGGGCATGGAAGATGAACTCGCTTTTCGACTGCGGAAACTTCCGGCAGATCGCATATTTTTCGTGAGAGGAAACGGCGATCACGAGGAAGATGAAGCAGCTATAGGCAAACCCCTCATGATTGCGGAGCGGATAGTCGAGTGGCGGCAGTGGCGTGTTTTTATGACACATGGGCATCGTGAGAGTTTTTTGGCCACTCACTATAAAGCTTTGGAGTCTGGAGCGAATCTTTGGGTCACGGGCCATACCCACTGTAAGAAGCTCGAGCTGGCGGATGGCTTGATTTGGCTCAATCCCGGCAGTCCGGCCAGGCCGCGAGACGGTGTACCTTCCTGTGCTTTGCTCAGGGATGATGACGTCCTCTTGCTTGATGTCAGGAGTGGCAAAGTAGTGCGTAAGCTGACACGTGAAGCGTAGCGGGTGAGGCTTGGCTGATTTTCGGCTTATACGTTGCGGATGATCTCCTGCCTGCACATACTAGTGGTCTACTCAGCCGCGATTCTGGCCAAATAAGTCGTTTGTCTGGGTTCCGTGCCCGATATACGTCAACTTTGTCCACGTGTCCCCTTGGATCTGGACAAAATTTGCGAAAGTGTGTGCTCGGAGCTTGGAATATCGAAAATTTTTGTCCACCGCCCCCTCGGCTCTGGACAAAATTTGCGAAAGTGTGTGCTCAGGGCAGGACCACTGAAAAAGTCCAGTTAAACATGACAACTTTGAGGGTGGAAGTGGCAACTTTCGCTGGTATTCGTGCGGTGGAGAC
>JAAYZH010000357.1 GCA_012514965.1 Clostridiaceae bacterium
GATTCTCTTAAGTATGATGGAAAGATTAAACTTAGTCTATCAGGTATTTTTTTCACTAGCAGGGCAGTTAATCACGCTTGGGGAGTTTTTTTCGGGCAGATGCACAGGAAGTTCGAGGCAGCGATTGTTGGCTCGTACATTGGATCTTTGGGCATAGAGAGGTGGAGGCAAATGGATTGTTGTGACGACCCGCCCCCTTCTCTGATCTGGCCAAAATTGACGTTTGTCTGGGGTCGGTGCTCCGATAAACGTCAATTTTGTACACCACCCCCTGATCTGGACAAAATTTGCGAAAGTGTGTGCCCGGAGCTTGGAATATCGAAATCTAGGCCACAGACATCCTCCCTAATAGCAGAAGTCTCGGTTATCCGACTCCCACGCTTCAACAAAAGCCATATATTAACTCATCGGTGACAATTTCTTGTATTTATTACAGTATTCCCGACCCGAAATCTAGGACTATTAAGGTTTTGTCACCGGACGGCCTTAAGATAAACACCCCCCAATACCCCTAGCCACCCCTACACCCCCAAAAAACCTTACATTTTTCATAAGTCTATTTCCCAGCGTTCACAATTCGCTTAAAATTTACCTAAAGAGATATCCTCCTCTAAGAAGGAGTCCCTGGCCATAAACGTACTTGTTTCTACAGACACGACGATTTTCTACAGACAGGACGATTTTCTACACGCGCGACGATCGAAAACCGAACTTTTGCGATAAGGAGAATAGTATGAAAAAGAGTGTATTGGCGGTATTGGTTTTGGCCCTGGTCTGTGGCTGGATTTTGGCCGGCTGCGGCAAGAAGGACGAGCAGAAAGTGAATATAGGCGGTGCCACGGTAGTGGTCGGCGACGAAGTCGGCTGGCCGGCTGCGGACTTCGGAGGGTTAGGGTCGCCCGGAGGCAAGGTCACTGGTCTCATCGAAGGTAACGGCGATAGTATCACAGCTGTGATCGAAGAGCTCAACAAGGAAGACGTAGAGAACTATATCGCAGATCTCAAGGCCAAAGGCTACGAGCAGCAGGTCCAGATGAAGGATGAGGATATGCTGATGTACACCGGCAAAAACCAGGCCGGCAAGATCTGCACGATTATCTATACCATCGAGGATAAAACTGCTACGATCGCCTATTTGCAGGAAACGGAAGCGACAACCGAGCAGATCGAGGAAACTACGGAAGAACAGGATGAAACGGATGAAGTCGAACCTACCACGCCGGAAAGTACCGAGCCTACCGCAACCGAAGAGCCTGATCTGGCGGACGCGACAGACTGGCCATCGGATCGTCTGGAAGGTGTGGAGGAATTAGCAGGCAAAATCAGCGGAGTGATGACCATGGAAGGAATCGTCACCATAACCGTGGAATACGTTGAGGAAGAAGACTTAGAGAAATTCATCGAATCGCTGAAAGCCAATGGTTACACCCAGGATGCCCAGGAGGTCAAAAGCAGCGATACATACTATTATTACGCTGCCCATGAGAATGGCGACACACTCCAGCTCGGGTACAGCTACACAGATAAGCTGGCAGACATCTTTATCCAGACAAGCGTTGACGAGGACTAATCCGTATAAGCATCGACATAAGCATCGATAGATTCATCAACATAAGCATCGACGAGGACTAAGCGCGGAAAATCATCGATGAATAAACGCGGATTATCGACGACGGCGAGCCGCACAAGACAAGTAGCCACACGAATCACAAATTCGAAAGATAATTTGCTCCTCCTAAGGAGAGCGGCTGGAGACAGCCGCTTTTTTCCTTATCCGTACCCCCTGCCAACAGCGGCTGGAGACAGCCGCTTTTTTCCTTATCCGTACCCCCTGCCAACAGCGGCTGGAGACAGCCGCTTTTTTCCTTATCCGTACCGCCTGCCAATAGCGGCCGGAGACAGCCGCTCTTATAATTGTTTTCTATAAGAAACTAGCTGATACAATATGCGTTTTTGGCTAATTAGCTACAAATCCAGGGTGAAATCCGCTGATTTGATAATTGCCATATACATTGCACTGATAAATAATTGAAGGCAAAGTGTTCGCACTAATTATCACTTTTTAGAAATGTAGGAGGTTTTTATGCGTTTCTCTCTCATTCAGGTGAATGTGCTGATGGCGGTCTCCATTGTGATCGCGATCGCAGCATTCGCCGTGGCCTATTGGCTGTACCGCTGGGTCGTGGCCATTCCCGTTGCCAGCAAACGGGTTGCGCGACTTCGTGAGCAGATTTCTGCCGGTGCCGCTACGTTCCTGAACCGTGAATATCGTTTACTCGCAATTTTCACGGTCGTTGTAGCCGTGTTGATCTTCTTCTTCCTGCCGAATCCCGTTTGGACCGGCAGCTGGTCCAAGAATCTTGCCATGGCATTTTCCTTCGTCTTCGGCACGGCGTTCTCGGCTTTGGCCGGCAAGGTCGGTGTCGTCGTCGCCACACAGGCGAACGCTCGCTCGGCTGAAGCTGCGCGCACCAGCCTGGGCAAGTCCTTCCTGGCCGGCTTCCGCGGCGGCGCGGTCATGGGTATGGCCGTTGTCGGCGCCAGTCTGCTCGGCGTCGCCCTGATCTTCTGGATCATCGGTGACAGCTCCGCCCTCCTCGGCTTCAGTTTCGGTGCCTCTACTTTGGCCTTGTTTGCCAAAGCAGGCGGCGGCATTTTTACGAAGACCGCAGATATTTCTGCTGACCTCGTGGGCAAAGTCGAGCTCGGCATCCCCGAAGACGACCCGCGCAACCCCGCCGTTATTGCGGACAACGTCGGCGACAACGTCGGCGACGTCGCCGGCATGGGCGCTGACCTCTTCGACTCGAACGTTGCCTCCATGGTCGCTGCTCTCGTCATCGGCCTCAGCCTCGGCGGCCGCGACGGCAAAGCCGTTACCATGGTCTTCACCTTCGCAGCTCTCGGCCTCCTCGCCTCCATCGTCGGTGTCGTCACCGCGCGCATGGGCAAAAGCGAGAACCCCACGAACGCCCTCAACATGAGCACCTACGTCACCGGAGGCATCTATCTGGTCCTTACCTTCGCCGCCTCCCTGCTCCTGGGCTTCGACATCCTGCTCTGGGTCACCGCCATGATCGGCCTCGCCGTCGGCGTCCTGATCGGCATCACCAGTGACTACTTCACGAACGACCTCCGCAAGCCGGTCCAGAAAGTCGCCGCCATGAGCAAGACCGGCCCTGCCTTCACCATTCTCTCCGGCATCTCCTATGGCCTCTTGAGTGTCCTGCCCGCCATGATCGGCGTCGGCGTGGCCGCTTTGGCCTCCTATAAAGTCGCCGAGATGTACAACCCCGACTACGCCCTCTTCGGCATCGCCATGGCAGCCGTCGGCATGCTCTCCATCGTCGGCACCATCATCTCGAATGACGCCTACGGCCCCATCGTCGACAACGCTCGCGGTCTGGTCGAAATGGCTGACCTCGGCGAAGAAGCGCTCGACCGTACGGACGCACTCGACTCCGCCGGCAACACAGTCAAAGCCATCACGAAGGGCTTCTCCATCGGCGCCGCCGGTCTCACCGTCATCGCCCTCCTCGGCACCTTCATGACAGAAGTCAACGCCGCTGCCGCAGAGCACGGCCTGGTCGCCCTGGGCAAAAATTACATCGAAGGTTTCGACATCATGGACCCGCTGGTCTTCTTTGGCCTCCTAGTCGGCGCAGCCATCCCCGCCGTCTTCTCCGCAATGCTGATGAACGGCGTCAATCGCAACGCAGACCGCATGGTCACCGAGATCCATCGCCAGTTCCGCGAGATCCCCGGCCTCAAAGAAGGTAAAGAAGGCGTCGAGCCCGACTCGAACCGCTGTATCGCCATCGCTACTGACGGCGCCCTCCGCGAGCTGGTCCCGGCCGGCCTGATGGTCATCCTCTTCACTCTCCTGGTCGGCTTCGTCGGCGGCGTCCACGCCATCGGCGGCTTCCTGGCCGGTAACATCGTCAGCGGCCTGCTGCTCGCCATCTTTATGTCGAACTCCGGCGGCCTCTGGGACAACGGCAAAAAGTTCATCGAAGCCGGCAACCACGGCGGCAAGGGCTCTGAAGCCCACAAGTCCGCGGTCATCGGCGATACGGTCGGCGATCCTTTCAAGGACACCGCCGGTCCTTCGATCAACACCCAGATCACGGTCGTTTCCCTGGTTGCGTCCGTGGCAGCCGAGCTCTTCCTCCTCTTCAGCATTTTCGGCTAATCGGTTAAGTCGAGAGTGTAGCGGAAACGGATGCGGATGTGGAAACGGCAGCATTGTAAAACTTGTTATTGAAAGCGCCCCTTCAGGGGTGCTTTTTCCTTAGGGGTGGGTGCGTGGTTCGTGGTGCGTGGCCAAATTCCGAGTTGTGTGGCCACTCCGTTTGGATAACTCCGATATTTGCCCCCGGAACCCCGAATCGTGGCAAATAACCGAGTTGTGCGGCCACTCCGCTTGGATAACTCGGATATTTGTCCCCAGAACCCCGAATCGTGGCAAAAAACCGAGTTGTGCGGCCACTCCGCTTGGATAACTCCGATTTTTGTCCCC
>JAAYZH010000358.1 GCA_012514965.1 Clostridiaceae bacterium
ATAAAGCCCGGATGAAACCGGTGTAACCATCTGCACAATGCAGACCACGGCCAGAATCAGCAGACCATGTGCAGGGCCGAGAATCAGGCCTCCGATCATGGCGGGGATGTCCCCCATGTCATAGATCAGCCAGGGAGCGGCCGGGAGCAGCGGAACCCGGACCAAGAGCATCAGGACCACCCCAAGGGCGGCCAAAATACCGTCCAGCGCGAGACTGTGGACTTTTTCGTTCCGTGCGAGGGAAACAGGCTTCTGTGTTACATTCATAAAATCCTCCTTGCGCTGCCTCCTCTGATAAAAAAAGCCCTGAGCAAAATGCTCAGGGCTCGAAATACCAAGTAAACCGTACTCTTCTTCCATCCGGACTATACCGTCGGCTCCGGAATCACACCGGATCGGCTTGACGCTCGCGGGCTCCTCTGCTGTGCAAAGATACCGCCGGTGGGGAATCACACCCCGCCCTGAAGACAGCTATTAAATTTGGATACATTATGCACCGCTGCCGCAGGCATTGCAAGTAGATTGGCCGAATTGCGGGCGTTAATCGCAACTTTTTGACTGATTAGCAGTCAGGTCGACCGCGAAGAGGTGCTGTTGCCTGTTTTTTACTGATCTGCAGCCGATATTTCCTCGCCCAGCTCTTCGATCTGATCGATCATTTGGCCGATAAACGCAATACTGTCCCGCAGAGGCTTGTCCGTTGTGATGTCGATCCCGACCATTGCGGCATGCTCGGCCGGCGGCATGGGTCCTCCGGCTTGCAAGTAACGCAGCCAGTCACCCACCACAGCCTGGCCTTCGGCCTTGAGCTTCATCGCCATCGCGGTCGAAATTGTCAAGCTCGCGCTATATACATAGGAATACAGGCCCATGTAGTAGTGTGGCTGACGCATCCATGTACGTTCGGCACCCTCGTCGAGGACTACCGAATCCCCCCAGAAATCAAGCAAAACCTGATGATACAACTGGTCAAGTGTATCGGCCTGCAGACTTTCACCCTTGTCCACCAGGCGATACACCTCACGCTGATACGCGGCTTCCAGCAAATGCGTCACGTAATTATGATAATACGTATTGCTGATCATAGAGCTCAAGACCCAGCGCTTGAAGCGAGGACCTTTATCTTGCTGTAAGAGACTTTCGGTGAGCAGCATCTCATGGAATGTCGAAGGCGCTTCTACATCATAGCGGGTCAAGTCGGCCTGCAAAATGCTGTTGTTTTCGAAGCTGAGCAAGCCTTGCATGGCATGTCCCAATTCATGGGCCAACGTGAAAACTTCGGACAGGTCGCCGCTCCAGTTCAGCAGAATGAACGGGTGTGCCTGTGGAACAGTCGCGCAAAAGCCTCCGGTGGACTTGCCAATGTTCTGGGCAAAATCGACCCAGCGCTCGTCGTAAGACTGCATTACTCGCTGCTGGTAATCTTCACCTAGGATGCCCATAGCATCTGCAATATACTGCTTTGATTCTTCAATCGTCACTTTCGGCGAGAACTCAGGATCCAGTACCAGCTTGAGGTCACTGTAGCGGATTTCAGCGAGGCCGTAGGCTTTCTGCAGGAGCTTGGCGTAACGGCGCATATGGGGAGCCAGCTCTTTCATAATCACATCGATCTGGCGGTCATACATTTCTCTGCTGACTTTTTGCGAGAAAAGCAGCGAATCAAACACCGACTCAAAGCCACGCAGTGTAGCCATGGTCTTCTCTTTTTGAACTTGTGCGTTATATGCGGCTGCTGTGCTGTGCCGGTATTTACCCAAAGTCTCGGAAAAAGTTGCGAAGGCTTGTCTGCGAACATCCGTGTCCGCCTCGTGGGAATAATTGTTCTCGTACGCGACATAGCTTAACGGGTAACTCTTGCCGCCCGCTTCAAAGTCCGGGAACCTCATGTCTGCGGCCTTCATCGTCTCGTAGATCTGATAAGGGAAGCTCAGCGCAGGTGTCAAACTTGCCAAAACCCGTTCAGTCTCAGGACTTAACTGGTGTGGCTTATAGGCTACGATGTCATCCAGGTAGACACTGTATTGAGGAGCCCGTTTGGCTGCTTCAATCAAAACATCGGCGTCAGCTAACGCCATTTCATTCGTAAAGAAACTCATTGCTGCAAAGGCTTGCGCCATCTTCTGTGAAGTGCGTTGATCCTGTTTTTGCAACGCAGTATCACTCATGTCGGCCGAATATCCCAAAGATCCATATATGTCAGCATGGAAAAGCTTGACCAGCAAATTTTCGTAATCCTGCATGCTGTTGATGAGCAGGTCTGCATCCTTTGTCTTGGCAATCTTACCCTCGTATTTTTCGGCAAATTCCCGCGCTGCTGGAACCACAGCCTCCAGAGCTTCATCAAAAGCTTCCTGCGAAGGGAAAACACTGGCAAGATTCCACTTCAGCTCTTCCGGTACCTCATGTCTGTGCGGTAACTTATTGCTCATCAAATTACTCCTTTGTGCAGTTGCGATGTGTCTAACTACTTGTTCATTTCTCCAAATTCTACCATACCTCCTGCTCTGACTCTGAAACACAGGCAGCCGACCAAAGAACTTTTGATCGGCTGGAACCCCCAATTTTTTGTTCTATTCCATGCTTGTTTTTCTGTCCTTGATTTTTCTCCTTGCGCGCAGGAACACTGTCAGGACCAAGCCCGCGGCTACGCTGAGCAGAAGTGTCTGCGTTCTCGTACCTTCTCCTGTCTTTGGCACCTCAGGCTCAGGAAGCGGCTGCTCCGGCAGAGGCTCCACAGGCTCGGGCGTTTCCGGCTCTGGGATTTCAGGGGTCGGAAGCTCAGGACACAATGGCACTTCCGGCTCCGGAGTGAGCTCATTGATCATGACGATGTGTGTAGGGCTGCCATCTTCGTTAAGTATAAAGCTAAAGCTTTGCGCTAACTCATAACCAAGGGGGGCGGTGTCCTCGAAAAGAGTGTAACTCTTCCCGAGTTCCAGGCCCTTAATAACATGCGCTTCTTCGCCTGACAACCAGCTCTCCAACAATCCTCCATCTGCATCAAAAAGACTTAACTTTGCTCCCGGGAGTTCGCTTCCACCCAGCGTCTCTTTG
>JAAYZH010000359.1 GCA_012514965.1 Clostridiaceae bacterium
CCACTGAAAAAGTCCAGTTAAACATGACAACTTTGAGGGTGGAAGTGGCAACTTTCGCTGGTATTCGTGCGGTGGAGACGTACAGCGGCAAATGTTGCCACTCGAGCGACTTTTTCAGTGGCTTCGCTGCCAGCTCCGATAAACGTCAAATTTGTCCACTCGGCTGCGAAGTAACAGTGGAGTAGCCCACCGCCGCCCTCAAACCGCCCTCAACCTCTCATCAAACCAAGTAAGCGGCGCACCCGCGGCCGGTTGTAGCGTTGCGCGATGATGCAGGGCATGTTTACAGCGAGAGCGTAGACCAGCATCATCCAGATGACAGATGGCGGGGTGAAGAAGCCGAACACCCAAAACGGCAAAATGGCCAGCCAGTGTGTGAGCTCCGCTCGCCCCGATTCGAGTAAAAACAGCTCAAGATGGTCGGGTTTCAGGCTCGCCAGACGTTTTTTGCGGAAACCGTTTTTGTTCCACACCATACCGGCATCAGGTAAATAGTTTTTCCAGGCTCTCACATGAAAAACGCGCTCGTAGAAGGTGCCGCCGCGCTCGAATTTATACTCACGAAACAAAACATTCTCTGGTCCGAAAAAACGCAAGGGTAAGAGCAGACAGAGTCTGGACACACCGAGCTGCAATATCGCCCAAAGAACAAAGCAAAGAATAAATGTAGGGAGGTCAGGGAGGAAGATGACTCTCATGCCTTGTCCCCCGGCCTGATGGCGCGGCCTTTCCAGGTAACATTGAGGCCTAGAAGCTTTTTGGCCACGGAAACAAAAAATACGCCCACTAGAAAAAGAAGGGGCAGTGGATAGAAGACTACTGCCCAGGCGCGAAACTGCCCGATGCGTTTGCTATGCTCCGATAGGATCGTGAGCCAGATAAGGTAGAGAAGAAAGTAGAATAAGATCCATAAAGCGTCGCCCTTTACGAAGGCAAGAACGAGTTGCAGAGGTACCGAGCACAGCGAAGAGATCCAGAGGAATACCGGCAAAAAGAGGGAGAGAGGCGTTTTGGCCGCACCGGCGGCCTGGTTCTTGAGCCAGCCCTGGAGCAGACTGCGCGGCCCTTCGGCGTACATGCGGAAACGAATGTCAGTGTCGCCGACATAGAGGCTGTGCGGCAGTCCGGCCAGACTGAGACGCTTGCCAAGTGCCACGTCCTCGATGATGTTGCCGCGCACACTTGCGTGCCCGTCGATCGCGCGGTAATCTGTCTGCGCGATCAGGATCAGCGGCCCATACAGGCCGAGCGTGCGCCCTCGCAGGCTGGCGGTTCCGTTGGCGGCGATTTGTACGAGATTGAAGAATAGCGAAAACTGTTCGTAGGTTTTCTCTGCGGTGTGGAAGGGCTGAACGGACATAGTGCAAGCTGTCTCGGTATGGGCTTGCAGAAGCCTGCTCAGTGCATCGCGCCCCAGACGCACATCTGCGTCCAGGAAGAGCATCAGCTCACCTTGGGCCGCCAGCGCGCCGTTGTGGCAGGCCCAGCTTTTGCCCAGCCAGCCCTCAGGCTTGTAGGACAAGGTAATTACCCGGATGCCAAAGCTTGCGGCAATGTGCGCAGTCTCATCTTCGGAGGCGTCGTCGACACAGATAATCTCCAGAGGGGTGTGGGTCTGGTCCAGCAAATCCTGCAAGACCAAGGGTAGATTGTGCGCCTCGTTGCGAGCGGGGATGATCACAGAGACCGTCGGCAGATGTGCGGTCTGTACACGCCGCAAAGCCGGCAAACCGGGTATTCGATAGAACAAGAACACCGCGGACACGAAACCCAGGAAGATAATCGCAAGTGTCAGCACAATGTGAATCATGAGCGTTTCCCCTTGAAATCCTTCTTCACGGCGTCAGCCGCGAGTTTGCCGGTCAAAATCGAAACAGGCATGCCGGAGGGACTGAAACTCCACTGGCCGCACTGGTAGACGTCATCGAAAGGTGTACGAATCGAACGGGCGATTTTCCTGAACCTGCTTTCGGAGGGCATCGCACCGCTGCCAAAGGCCCAGCCTGTGATGGCTCCGTCACTATTCCCGCTCTCACGGGCCAGAGTGAAGGGTGTCGAACACAACGAAAACTGGATATGATCAAGCAAGCCGGGATAGAGCGAACGGTCCAGTACTTCCGCCATCTTAGCGCTCGCAAAACTTTTGAATTCGCCATAACGTTCAGCGTTCGTAAAGAAGCGCACAAGTTCGTAATCCAGTAATGTGCTGATGATCAGACCGGACCTGCCCTCCGGAGCGAGCGAAGAGTCACGTAACACCGGAATGGAAATCTCATAGGTAGTGTAGGCGAGATACTGGGCCAGCCACTCCAGAAGAGCGTCCGTACCATCCACCGCCGCTTGCTGCCAGCTCGGCAATGTGTGCAGACCGGCCACCGCAGGGGTGTAGAAAGTATGCGCGGTGGAGTGTTTGGCGAAGTAGTCTTTCTCCAGATCCGACGCGAGATAGAGCGTCAGGACCGAGTCTCCGCCGCGGCCCTGTTCGACCAGCGCACGCTGCTTCGTGATCTTCGAAGATTCCTGCCCGCTGGCTCTGGCATAGAGTGCCTTCTGATCCGCCGCCCAGATCAGCTTACGGTAGCGCAGGGTCTCCTGATCTGCCAGGCGTACCTCATGTTTGGCCAGATCGACCGCGGTTACCGGCGATTCGGTGCGGATTTCTCCGCCATTCAAGCGGATATAGTCAGCGACTTGTTCGGCCAAAACAGACGTTCCGCCCATGGGGTAGGAATAATCCAGGTAGAGGCCAAAATAGCTTAAGGCAAAGAAAGCAGGTGTATTCTTGAAAAAGTGTTGCGCGATCAAATCAATCAGGGCCCGATTCGCAGTAAAACGCATCAGGTAGGTATTGATCGGCTCGTTGAGCCGTTCAGCTTTGCGGATGTTTACCTGGTATTTCAGGAACCAGGGCAGCAGGGTGTTACGCAGATATTCCGGGTCTTTGAGATTATCCAGAAATAGCGGATTCTCTATGCCATATAGGACATCCATGTAGCCCATGACCTTTTCGATTTCCGTGATGATTGCGTCGATATCTGCCGCGCTGTCGGGGAAAACGGTCTTGAGCATGGCAGCGTATTCAGCCAGGCTGTCTCGTGAGCGGAGCCGGACCTGCTCTTCACCGATCCCGATCATGACCGGATTCTGCGCGAATTCTACTTCAATTCCCAGACTCTTGAGCATGGGCAAAACTATGCCCGAATTCTCGACTGCGCGAAGGCCCGCGTCGAAGGCAAAGCCATCCTGCCAGAAAGTGTTGACCAGGCCGCCGATCTTGCTGCTTCTTTCGCAAAGCAGTGTGCGATACCCCTCACGGCAGAGATAGGCCGCAGCCGTCAAGCCAGCCATTCCGCCACCCACGATAATTGCGTCATATCCTTTCTTCATGCATCTCCCCCTGTGATGTATGAAACGATGTCCCGAATCGCGACGGGTCGCTTGTCATCGCAGCCTTGTATACAGCGATCTTCGCAATGTTCGAGCTGATCCCCGGCGACAGGTGCCTGCTCCCAGGCTTTGCGTGCGCCGACGAAGTTTCCTACGGCCACACGGCGCATAATCCCCCGGATATCAGTCTCCGTGCCTTCGCTACAGGCTGGGTGTTCACAAAGACGGCATCGCATGGCTTCCTTCATGATGTGCTTCTGTGGTTCGGGCACATCGGCGTAGAGCCTGTCTGCCGTGAAAGGCTTCTCGACCAGTCGGACAAAATCCGGCCTGCCTCTACGGTAGACATATTGTTCGCGCCCAAGCTTCTTGAGGAGCGCGTTGGCCGCGGATATCCCCGAAGTCGTCACGGTAGGCGTGCCTGTCCCCATCACGGTCGACTCCCCGCAACAGTACAAATTGTCCCATTCCGTGCGGGTATGCAAGCGCTTAAACATGTGCTGCCCCAGCATCTGCTTGGGCCCTGCTACCGCACCGCCGTTCTTCATGGTGTAGCGCTCGATGGTGCGGGGAGAGGCCAGTTCGCTAGAGCGAATGTGTTGCCTGAAGCCCGGAAAACGCTTCTCTAGCACGGCGATCACCCGCTCGGTTTCTTCTTGTTTCTTTGCGAGATAGGCCGCCTCGTCAGCCTGCGGCCAGTCTGCGAACGACGGTCCGATCGCGATGACCGTATGTTCATCCTCACCGCAGAGCGTCCGATCGTCGATACTTAGGATGTAGGCGGTGATTTCGCTCTCATCCAAAGTGTCGGGGTTGCCGACCAGCATCTCAATCGGAGCCGTGTCGAGTGGAATCACGTCCTTATCCACTACGGTGTACAGTACCACGCTGGGGTAGGTGGGGACCTGTTTCGCAGCCCAGTTGCGACGTTCGCGCAGGCTCTGCGAGGTGGGGATCAGCTTGGCGTAGAGATTCCAGACCGTACCCAAATAAATCAGGTCACGCGCGAACAGGCTGCGACCGTCGTCCAGACGCACGCCTGCAGGCTTCTTGCCCTCGAAGAGAATTTCTACAGCCTCGCTTTCGAGGAACATGTCGCCGCCGTTCTCTTCGATCGCCTTCTCCAGTTTGCCCGGCAAGAAGAGTGTCGAACCTGCCGGATAATAGCTGCCGCCGACGTGGTTGTCGACAAACATGACTGCCGCCAGCACCGCGGGCGCTTCCTCAACCGTTGCATAGCAGTAAGTAGATGTGAGCTTGTCGAAGAAGTTGAAAATCTCCGGGTCTCGGAAATACTTTCTCAGGAGTGTTTTAGCGCTCATGTTCAGGTAACTTAAGAAGCGAGCATACGAGCCGGGATGCTGCTTCATGCTCCGCATCGCCAGCTTGGGATCGGTCTCATCAGCTGTAGTGTAACTTGGATTGTCTACCATGACATCGTGGTAC
Organism: Clostridiaceae bacterium; assembly: GCA_012514965.1. Taxonomy (GTDB): domain Bacteria; phylum Bacillota; class Clostridia; order Saccharofermentanales; family Fastidiosipilaceae; genus JAAYZH01. The sequence goes on from JAAYZH010000359.1 coordinate 4,834, forward strand.
ATTCGCTGCATGTCGCTGTAGAAGCGGTGGATGTTTTTCTTTTCTTTAGGGAATAGCTCGGACAGCTCATCTGCAAAACGGTCCACATCGGGCCAAAACCGTATCCTTCTGCCCTGATAATTGACGCAGTACAGCAGGTCATGACGAATCATGTCGATCGGCTCCTCCAGGCAATTGAAGACGAAGCGGTGGGCATTGAAGCCCTTTTCGCCGAAACCATAGAGCATGGCTGAGCCTTGGTCGAAGGTTACTTGCCCGCGCTTAAATACACCGCAGGACCCTCCCGGATTGTAACTTTTCTCGATAACAGCGATTCTGAGTCCGCTTTTGGCCAGGAGACTGGCGGCAGTAAGACCTGCCAAGCCACCGCCAATGATAATGGCATCGTACTTCAAGAAAACACCTCCAAAAACAAACTATTTCGTCCGGCTCTGGCGATTCCCCTGCAACAGGATCAAGCCGTCGACTGCGACGAAAAGCCCCAGGCAAACGCCGACTGTAATAATCACATCCGGATAGGCCCCCGCAAAGCCTTCAACGGTAACGTGTTTGAGCATGATGCCGGCATAGGCCCAGATCAGGACCAGACCATAGGCAAAATCCCTGAGCCGCAGCGCGGTAACCGAACCGATCAAAGCACCTACCACCAAAATGATGATGGTCCAAGTCGATTCAGGTATGCCAAAACCATCCCACTTCAAATCAACGAGGAGGGTTGTCGCGTTCGCAATCGTCGCTACAGTGATCCAGCCGAAATACACACTGAACGGCAGCCGTACGAAGAGACGTTCCCGTCCGGTGAGATCGCTCGCGTGGATCGCCGTGGCAATGTACATTAAACCGAAGAGCAAAATCAGCATCAGAATCATAGATAGCAGGATGAGTCTGTAGTGCCAGGCGAAAATCCAGGCGGAATTTGCCAGCGATGTCAGGGCGAACATACGGCCGACCTTCAGAAGCAGCGCGTCATTGCCCAGCTCCATAGTACGGAAGAACCCCAGCTGGTAGAGCGTGTGGCCCGCAAGCAGGACATAAATCACCCCCCAGATTGCGAAGGTGAGGCCGGCGGGTGCGAAGAGGTTCGGATACGAATCAGAGACGTCACCCGTGCCCAGCCCATTGATAGGCAGAATATTAGCCAAAGCGTTGACAGTGATCATGGCCGCGAAGGTCAGCAGGACGAGAACTTTGATTAAGCGTGCGCTCGGTTCTTGGGTCATCGTGAAATCTTCCTTGCTTACATGTAGAAATAATAGCTGTGCAGCAGGTACTCCTCTTCGTATTTCCCGGCTAGCCGCAAGAGCTGTCTCTTGAGGGCCGGGAGCTCCGTATCACCTTCCGTGTATTGGGTATAGGAGGCCAGGAAACGCCGTTTCTCCGCTTCCGTTGCCTGATCCTTGAAGTAGCCCCAGACATGCTGGGCGGCATTGGCTGCGTGCCCTCTCACCAGCGGCAAGCTGTACGCGTATTCGACCAGGGCGTACATGGCCAAAGCAGGGTAATTCTGCTTGTCCTTGAGCAGGTCGCGGATCTCCTGATAGATCTGCGGAGATTTCTCAAGCACACCGTACTTATAGCGCGCCCACTCGCTCTCCAGAGCCTTCATGCCGCGCTCGACGGTGGCATTGTGACACTTGAGGGCAGATATGTTCTTGTCCTTGACCTCGAGCATAATGTCGATCGTCTGATCCGGCAGCTGGTGGTAGAAGTCTAGGAAAGCGGGCAGATGTATCGTCTCCGAATGGGCGCCGGTCGACTTCGCGGGATTCTGCTGGGAATAGTGGATCTTCTGACGACCGTCAAGGGCGCCCCAGGTGGAGGCGGCTTCTGCAATCCAGTCCGCGTCTGTGCGGCCCGGATCGGCAGGATTCGTCTCATTGTGAAGGTTATCATAGACGACCGGAATGCCGGCCAAAGCAGCAGTCTCCAGCACGTCTTCAATGTGGAAGAGTGAACCGTCATTCTCGAGGATCAAGCGCTGCTTCACCGCGTCACTTAGCTTGGCGAAGCGCTCGACGAAACGTTGCTTAGCCGTAGCTTTATCCCCGTAAACGCCGCCTAGATGAAGAACGATCTTGTGCGTCGAATCAAGCCCAAAGGCGTCGAGGATACGCGCATGGTAATCGAGGTCCAGCACCGCCCGGGCAGCAACGTCTTCTATGGGAGAATTGAGGACAGTATACTGGCCAGGATGTAGGGAAACTCGCATGTCACCGTGACGAATCTTCTCACCGATTGAGGCCAAGCGTTCGCTGAAGCGGTCTGCCCAGGGCAGTTCAAGCGCGACACTCGAACCAAAAGGAATAAGATCAGATGAGATACGGTATAGCCTGATGCCGTTGCGGAGGTTGTAATCGACCATGGTCTCGAGCGCGTTCAAATTGTGAGCAATTAAGTCATACAGACGCTCTTCCGTGGCGTTCTTCAAGGTGCAGCTCTTGATCTCACTGCCGGGCAGGGCAACTGCCAGACAAGCATAGCCAATACTCATGGTCTCCTCCTTTCAGCAATCGCGTGGACTCTGACGGCTTCGACGACTTTGCATGTGCCAAGTCCTGAGTAAAGTTTAGCCCATTCGCTTGAGCTTGACCATGGAAAATGTAGAGCTAGCCTAAATTGCCAATCCTACATGATCCATTGCCGTTCAGCAGGAAAACGTCGAAAATCAGTTTCGACGGCGTGTGTTTTGGCCAAGTGCAGCGAAAAGCCAGTGCAGAGCCGCAACGAAGAGAATACCCGCTGTCGCACCGGCGAAGTCCAGGACGACATCCTGTACCATGGGCCCGCGGCCTGAGAAAATCTGCAGGGTTTCGTCGATCACCGCCGCCGAGAGCGAGGCGAACAGGCAGTTCACGACACCTTGCAGGCTGACCTTGCGATAAACGATGAGGAGAAGAGCAAGCTCCGAGCCCAGAATGGCAAACTCCGTGAAGTGCGCCAGCTTGCGAACCAGATACTCGGTGACATTGCCGCGGCCGACGAAAATCTCCAGGAAGGGAGTGAAGATCTTGAGGGCACCGGAGCTGAGAGCAGAGGAGGCGGCAGGACCCTGCAGCGAATTGCCCCAGATCAAGGCGAGTGTGGCGGCCAGCAACAGAAAGAGGCCGATACGTGCGTTGCGAGTCTTATCCAAGGCGGGCTCCTTTGCTCGTAAAGAGTGAATATTGTAGAGAATTATAGCATGGGTGGAGTGATTCTAAGGAGGAGCTGATTCCAGAAATATAAATTAATTTCATTCTCATAACAATATATAAATTGTGCTACAATAATTAAAAGATGTTCTAAGAATAGCGAGAGAAATGCCAAAATATCTCTCCTATACAAAGCTGTAGGAGGTTTTATGAGAAGAGAAGTGGTTTCAATATTGTTGGGTGGGGTTTTGCTATTATCTTCGGCTTGCGGTGCCAGTGAAGGACTGGAAATTCAGGTTTCTTCTTTATCTGCTCTCGTAGAAGTGGCAAATAAGGAGAACGAAGCACTTGAGGATGAAGTATCACTCAAATCTGAAACAGAGACTTCGCTGAAGCTTGTGGTTGCGAGTCAGGAGAAGGAATATGCCCAATTAAAGAAAGATATTTCGCTTGCTGAAGCAGAGTATAAGACACTTGAATCACAGTACAAAACAATTAACTCCGAATATAAAAAGTACAAAGAAAAAATGAGTATATTCGAAGGTTTGAGTGAAGCGGAAGCAGAAGCAAGGAAAATTGAAGCCGAACGTGTTGCTGCTCAAAAGAAAGCTGATGAAGAAAGAGCGAGGGAAGAGGCGGCAGCCGCAGCCGAAGCGGAGCAAAAGAAGGGTTACGATACTGGGATCACCTTCAGTCAGCTAGCCAGAACTCCCGATGACTACTTAGGTAAAAAGGTCAAATTTTCTGGCCGGGTAATCCAGGTTGTCGAAGGTGACGGAGAAGTCACACTCAGAATCGCCGTCAAAGATGATTACGACCAAGTGATACTTGTTTCATATTCGAGCAGCATAGTTTCTCAAAGAGTCCTGGATGACGACCAGCTAACAATATATGGCATATCGGCAGGGACTTATACATATCAGTCCACAATGGGCGGCAATATTACAGTGCCTGCAGTGCTAGTAGACAAAATTGATTTCAATTAGCATTTCACATGCTGACGAAACATGGCGTTCTGACTATAATGGCCAGAACGCTATTTTTATCCCAAATTTTTTTGGGCACAGCATTTATTGAAAGAGAGGCCGTCCATGCCGAAAGAACTCTATCTTAAAGATCTTATACAGGCAGGCCTTCCTTTCGAACATTTCCGCGAGATCACCGCAGGCTGGTCCGGGGACCGCAAGTACTATGTAGAGACAGGGGCTGGGCTCCCCTGCTTGTTGCGCGTGTCCGACATCTCTCAGGAGACAAAACGAGCACGTGAATTCCATCATATGCAGGAGCTATTCGCACGAGGAATCCCTATGTCCGAGCCGCTGGCCTTGGGCCGGCTCGAAGAGCATTTGTGTGTCTATACATTATTAGGCTGGCTGCCTGGTGAGTCGGCTGAAGCAGTTTTGCCGGGGCTTGCGGAAAGTGAGCAGTATCGACTAGGTGTGCAAGCAGGTCGAATCTTGCTGCAGATCCATTCAGTGGCTGCGCCACAGATCTTGCCCAGCTGGCAAGAGCGCTTCAACGCCAAAATCGACCGCAAGATCAAGATGTATCACGATTGCCCCCTGCGATTCAAGGACGATAGATTCTTCTTTGAGTGCCTGACGGAAGAGAGTCGCGTTCTGCTCGCAGATCGTCCGCAAGTCTTGCAACACGGTGACTACCACGTCGGCAATATGCTGATCGGCGACGCGGGGCAGCTGCTTATTATCGACTGGGATCGAATGGACTACGGCGACCCGTGGGAGGAATTCAATCGCATCGTCTGGTCTGCGCAAGCATGCCCGGCTTTTGCCCGCGGCCAAATCGACGGTTACTTTGACGGTGCTCCGCCAGCCGAATTCTTCCGACTTCTGGCGCTATATCTCTCGAGTAATCAGCTCTCTGCCCTGGCGTGGGCACTCCCCTTTGGGCAAGACGAAGTGAATACTATGCTTCGCCAAGGCGGTGAGCTTATTGAATGGTACCGCGAACGACCCGACCTGATTCCAAGGTGGTACCTTGGAGTGTAAATCGGGTTCGTCCACACTGCCGGGCTGGGCTAGGGTACTCCCTCCGATTGTGCGTGCCTTCCGCACCGATAAACGTCAAATTTGTCCACTTAGCGGCGGTCCCCGCGCTCGGTCTACCGCCCGCCGCCTTCACCCACCCAACCCCGCGCTCACTGCACAACACACACAACACCCACGGCAGCCACAACAGCCGCCAGCTAATTCAGAGGCAGACGCGCCAAAGACAAGAAGATTTGCCAGATTTTGGCCAAGACATAACAAGAAATTGCAAGAATAGCATGATAAACTGATATCTATAAGGCATAATCCGACTGACTCAGGGGTAACAAAGTCCCCAGACCGAAATCGATCCGTCCTTTACCATGAAGTAGAATTACGGATTACGGACAAACATGAAAGGAACCTTCCACTATGAAAATTGCATTAATTACCGAGAACAGCCAGGCCGCAAAGAATGAGCTTATTTTCAACACACTCAAGACCGTCGTCGAGCCGCTGGGCCACGAAGTCTTCAACTACGGCATGTACAGCGCTGAGGACCCGAACTCCCTGACCTATGTCCAGAACGGGATTTTGGCCGCCATACTGCTGAATTCCGGCGCGGTTGACTTCGTCGTCACCGGCTGTGGTACAGGCGAGGGCGCCATGCTGGCCTGCAACTCTTTCCCGGGCGTGATCTGCGGTCACGTTCAGGACCCTACAGATGCGTTTCTTTTTGGCCAGATCAACAACGGCAACGCGATCGCAATTCCTTATGCCAAAGGCTTCGGCTGGGGCGCTGAGCTCAATCTCGGTTACATGTTCGAGAAGCTCTTCACCGGCGAACGCGGTGAGGGCTATCCCGCCGAGCGCGCCGTCCCGATCAAGCGCAACAAGCTGATCCTCGACGCCGTGAAGAAGGTGACGTACAGAAACCTCGTCGACATCATGGCCGACCTCGATCAGGATCTCCTGAAGGGCGCAGTCAGCGGCGAGAAGTTCCAGGAATATTTCTTCGCCAATTGCCAGGACGAAACCATCGCGGCTGCAGTCCGCAAAGTGCTCGCCTAAGCCCATATCGGCCAAAGCCAAGCCCCCCAACGTATTTAAAATTTACGAAAGAGCCCGGACTGCCTGCCGGGCTCTTTTGCTTTCCTAACCGAAATTTAAGGTCAGCTTAATAGGAATTCTGCCGGTGCGTGGTTAAACTTATAGCAAAGATCTTGTGTCCTGCGCCAGCTGGCGGGTGGGGGCGCGGGGCTCTCCTGTTGCCGGGCAGTGTGCGCCTATGTACTCCTGGTCAACTGTGCGGAAGACCTCAGATCATATTCAAACGGCGCTAGATCATCACTGTGCCGAAAGGAGCATAAGATGTTAAAAGTTTTATTCGTTTGTGTGCATAACGCAGCCAGAAGTCAGATGGCCGAAGCCTTCCTCAATCGCCTCGGCGCAGGCCGCTTCCACGCTGAAAGCGCGGGCCTTGAGAAGGGTACCTTGAACCCCTATGTCGTGCGGGCGATGGCCGAAATCGGTTATGACATCGCTGACAACCGGGTTAAATCTGTGTTCGATTTCTACAAGCAAGCCCGCGAATACGATCTTGTCATCAAGGTTTGCGATGCTTCAGCCGGCCAGGCCTGCCCGGTATTCCCTTCAGCTGTGGCAACCTTCCAGTGGGACTTCCGTGATCCCGCCTCCTTCACCGGCAGCGACGAGGAGATCCTTGCCCAGGTACGTGAAGTGCGCGATGCCATTCATACTCGCATCGAAGAAATGCTGCGGGTGATCCAGCTGCAGGCGTAGGGGTGTGGCAGAGCGAGCGGTTTTGTCACAGCGCGACTTTTAGCTCCAATCTGCGCGTCTCTCTGCCGGAATGTTCAAAATGCAAACAGGCCGATCAGGCAGCTTTGGCCCTGCTCCGCGCCCTGAATCCCGAGCTCAACGCCACCCAGCTCAAAGCCATCCTCGTCGAGACCGCTGCCCCCGGCGTCACGAACGAAGCTACCCCCGGCCAGCCCAGCCCTCTCGATCAGTCTGTGCCCATCCCCGAAGGCAGGGGTGCCGGTGTCCTGCGTGTCGACCAGGCAGCGTTGCGTGTCGTCAATGACCTTCGCCAGTCCAAAG
>JAAYZH010000360.1 GCA_012514965.1 Clostridiaceae bacterium
GATTCTCGTAGACACCGCCATGCTTACCGCTTCTTTCGTAGGCAGACAGCAGTTCACCCAGCAGATAACCGTGGCAGGCCTTGATATCCACCGCCGCGAAGCCGGCTCTCTTAGCCAGCCGCGCGGAGTGCAGATAGACATCGACCAGCGAATCCAGATAGTCATCGGAGACCAGAGGCCGCGTGGGTTCAATGCCGCGTTTCTGATCGAGCGGCGGCTTATGTGTGGCAACCATGGCTGCTTCGCGCTTGTGAAGGTTGGCATAGCGGCCGGAATGATTCAGTTGCAGCACGGTCAGCGGCTCTTTGCCAAAGGGACTCTCCAGGCCAGACTGCAAAATCCGCTCGTTGAGCAGACGGAAATCATCAACGTTGTCCTCTCGGAGATACAACTGTCCGTCGTTGGATTTGCCTTCTTCGCAGACACTCACGGCCTCAAGCCAAACCAGGCCAAAGCCTCCGCGTGCCATTCGCTCATATTTGCGAAACGTCAGGTCAGAAGGGCTGCCCGCAAGGGCGTCGCATCCTTCCATTGGCAGACTCACAAAGGCGTTTGGCAGTTCACGGCCTGCAACCCGGCAGGGCTGCAGCAACACATCCACCTCAGCCTGGGCCGAGAGCCAAAGTCCCTGTTCTGCGCTGTCGCGCTGAATTTCCTCAGCGCTCTGGTAACGAAGTCGATGCATAGCTCTCCTCCCAAGATGATTAATCAATATTGCCGTTGTCTCGAAATCCGCGCCAGACTGCTTCAAAGGCAGGCCTTTGCTGCGGAATCGGGTGTCGTTCGCGCCACTCGACAGCGACTTCCATTCCTCTAAGTCTGACTTCCTGAATTCTATGGTCGCCTCTACCCGGGCCGTCCAAGCGCAGGCGCCACTGATCCGGAAGGCCGGCGGGCAAGGCCTCCCCTTGCGTATCTAAACAGAAAGCTGACCCCCTGCTGTGGCCGCCGCGCTCGAGATAATCCTGCATGGCCGTCAAATACACCTTTTGCGCAAGCAGGCTGTCATAGAAGTGAAAATACCCCGGCCACTCTGCGCGCCCGCGAATTCTCACCCGGCCAAAATCAGCCAGGAGTGCCGATACTTCCGCCAAGAGCAAGGCCATCTGTTCGCGATCGCGAATCGGCCCGGCACAGGCAGACATCTTCTGCTGCAACGCTGCTTGGAGCGAGGTCAGATTGCTCTCTGGCCCGATAGCCGCCTCCGCCATCTCAAGCAAAGGCCGGACTGTTCCGCGTACATCCGGATCTGAGAATGAGAGTTCCGGCAGAGCAGAAGCGAGACTCTGGGCAGCGCGTAATCCGCCTACCTGACCCGAATTCAAGGCACTGCCGCCCGGTCTATAGACTCCGTGAGTACCTGCGCACTCGCCGACTGCATAGAGACCGGAGATTTCCGTCCTCCACCAGGCATCCACAGCCAGGCCGCCGTTGTTATGCTGGGCGCACAAAGCGATTTCGAGCATTTCCTTATCCAGGTCGACTCCTTTGGCCAAATAAAATTCATAAGCCGGTCGATTCATCCGGATCAGGCGATCGATCGGTCTGCCCTCACCCGCTCCGGCTGATTCAAGATATTCCGCTGCTTCGGGACTCAACAAACTGTAATCAAGCGGCCGGCCCAAGGGATTATCGCGATAGTCCAGGAAAACCCGCCGTCCCTTGATGACCGTTTCCTGATAAACCAAAAGATCCAGCAGCGAGGATCCAGCCATGACTTTGCGTACATCAAAAGGCCACTGATAGCCCTTCAAGAAGATCAGGTTCAACAGCTTTTCCGGACAATCAAACAATTCCGCGCAAAACTCCTTGGCATCCCCGCCTGCTCTATCCGTAGAAACAAAACGAGGAATCGCCTGCATATACGTGCCTGAGACATTCCATTTGGGGTGCAAGGAAGCCAGACCATACTGCCATTCGGTCAAATTGCGACCCGCCACACCGGCCGCGAACGCAATACCGCTCATACCATATTGCCCATGCGGATAGACCGTATCCTGATAGATGGAGGCGGGGCCGCCGGTGGCATAGATCAAGCCCTTCGCCTGGAGCAGCCAGAAGGGCGGCTCATGGTCAGACGCGTCCGTCTTCAAACAGAGCAGTGCCTGAAACTTGCCGTCCTGCTGCAGAATCTTGATCGCCATGAGGTGATCCAAAATCGTGATTCCGTACAATTCTGCTCGTTTCTGCAGTGCCTCAGTCATCTGTCGCGAAGTCAACGGACCGGCTGACGTTCCCCGACGCAGAGGATCATGGTCCGTTTTGTAACCGGGATATTGGCCGAATCGATCGCTTGGGAACGCTACACCCAGTTCCAGCAGATTCATAAAGGAGCGCAAAGAGCCTGCCGCTTCCGCCAAAGCCAGATCGCCATCCATGCAGCCGCCGTCGAAGAGGGTCTGTGCCATCGCTTCAACTGAATCCGCCTCAGCTCCTCCTGTAGTCAATTTATAGTACGTTTGTTTATCTGAACCTGCATTACGTGAAGTACCGGCCAGCTGCTGCTCGCAAACAACCGCCAGGTTCCGAACACCCTGCTCACAGAGGCGGTTCGCCGCATTGAAGGCCGCCGCACCGCTGCCCACAACAATGGCATCGAAACAGAGTCTTTTCAATTCCATACCCGTACCTCTCACAATCTCGGCAGGCTCAAGCCGCCGTCAACTGTCAGTACCTGTCCCGGCGAATATCCCAGAAGCCCCCCTGCCAGGAGCAGCACCGCATTCCCGAGATCTTCAGGCGTACCCCAGCGCTTCTGGAGGAAAGCACCGCTCTCCACCAGCTGATCGTACTTCTCGGTTACGCCGGCAGTCATGGGTGTGCGAATCACACCAGGCCTGATCCCATACACCATAATGTCTTCCCCACTGAGTCGGGCAGCCAGGAGCTGGGTGATCATCGCAATTCCCGCTTTGGAAATACAGTACTCTCCGCGATTCGTCGAAACCAGTGCATCAGAAACCGAACCGATATTGATGATGATGCCTCTGAATCGCTCGCTGATCTCTTGCCTCAACATCTGCCTGGCCACAAGCTGCGAGAAGAAAAACGTAGCTTTGCTATTGATATTGACCACGTAATCGAAACTCTCCTCGGTCATATCCAGGAGATCACGGCGCTCCTTCGGCGCAACACCGGCGTTGTTTACCAAGAGATCCACACGACCCCAGCGGGCCAAAACCTCCGCCAGCAAAGCTTCACGATTCTCCGCGCTGGAAACATCGCCCTGAACGTAAAGCATGCGTCCAGAGTGTCTCTGCAGAAGCGAAAGAAATTCGGGATAACAATCGACACTCCTGCGCGACATGGTAGCCACGGCATAGTCTTGGGCCAGCAGGGCTTTGGCTATACCGAGCCCTATTCCCGAAGCTGCACCGGTCACGATTGCGATCTTCATGACATCGCCCCCCTCTCTGTATACTGCCTATTGCGGAGCAGTTCATCTGCACTTATCTACATTATGGCCAAATTATACAGGTAAAAGCCTAGAGCATAAAGTTTACGGCCACACAGCGGTGACGGATGCCCGAGTGCACAATAGCACTTGCTTATATCTTGTTTTATAAATAAATATATTAGTTTTTTTCTTTTTTCGCTTGACGGTAAAATTTTGTATGTATATAATTGCTTTCAGTCACGCGTAAGTGCAGGCAACGGGCCTTTAGCTCAGTTGGTCAGAGCAGTCGGCTCATAACCGATCGGTCCTGGGTTCGAGTCCCTGAAGGCCCACCACTTATTTGTCTGTGACCGTCATGGGGGAGTTCCCGAGTGGCCAAAGGGGGCAGACTGTAAATCTGTTATCAGTGATTTCGATGGTTCGAATCCGTCCTCCCCCACCATGATGAGAGTCTTGAACAAGAGTTCAAGACTCTTTTTTTGTACCACGAGAACGAAGGTGGCCAAGCTTTTGCGCAATTTCTGCGGCGCGTGTGAGGGCACTCATCTGCGGCGCGTGTGAGGGCACTCATCAGCGGCTCCTCTGGTTTGGCCAAAAAATGAGAATCAGAGAATACTGCGAGTGCTGTCTCTGGGAATCAATTCACCGGCAAACACCTTGTGGCCGTGCTTGACTTTGCCCTTGAGCAAATTACAGAGCAGCTCGACCGTGTAAGCCGCCATCGCCTCCGCCGGCTGGGCCAAAGAGGTCAGGGTAGGATTGCTGTAGAGACACAAATCGATTCCGTCGAAGCCTGCCAGGGAGCAGTCCTCAGGCACGCGCAGGCCCGCTTCATGCAGAGCCTTGAGTGCCCCTATCGCCAGCGTGTCCGATATTGCGTAAACCGCGGTAAAATCCCGTCGTTCTTCAAGGAGCTTGCGCATCGCTTCATATCCACTGCCATACGAGTAGTAATAGTTCGACTCTGCCACCCGAATCACTTCAGCCTGAACCTGCGCAGGAAATGATTCCAGAGCCTGCCGGAAGCCCTGCTCGCGTAAGTTGCTGACCGAGTGCTTCCCATCGGGCGTTGTTAGAAAGACCAGGCGTCTATGGCCGAGCTCAAGGAGGTAGCGAGTCATTCTCGCGCTTTCAGCGACATCATCCACACTCACGTAATTCAGGGTTTGCACACGATCGTTATGCGAAAGATCTACCGTACACATGACATAGGGGCAGCGTATGTTGTCCAGCTCGTGTACAGAGGCAGCCAGATGACCACCCATAAAGATTAACCCGCTGAGGTTCTTCTCAATGGCCAGTAAACGCGCTGACGTGTACTCGTTGTCATGCTCGTTGACACTGCTGAGCAGAAAATTGTATCCTTCCTTCTGCAGCAGACGCTGGAATTCACCGATAATTGGATAGAAAAAAGGATTCGTGATTCCTTTGATAACGACAGCGATTGTATTCGAATCCGTGATTTTTAAGTTACGTGCCGAGGGGTTAGGGAC
>JAAYZH010000361.1 GCA_012514965.1 Clostridiaceae bacterium
ATCTCGATGAGTTGATCACACTCGGTTTCCGCGGCGAGGCCCTCCCGACAATCGCGGCTGTGGCCAAAGTCACACTGCAGACCAGACGCCCCGAAGACGCCGTGGGCACACGTGTCGTGATTGAAGGCGGGAAACTGATTGAAAGAGGCGAAGTACATTGTAATGCGGGTACGACGCTGGAGGTGCGAGACCTGTTTTACAACACGCCTGCCCGTTTCAAGTTTCTCAAGAAAGACCAAACAGAGGCCCAGCGAATTACGGAAGTGGTCCAGGAGATTGCCCTGGCGCGTCCTGACGTCTCCCTATTCCTGGAGTACGAGGGCAAAGAAGTCCTGCATACACCGGGAGATAACCAGCTCCTGTCCGCTATCTACGCGGTGTTTGGCCAGCAGCTCGCGAAAGCCATGGTACCTCTGTTGCCGCGCCAGGATAGCATGGTCCACGCAACCGGCTATCTTTGCCTGCCGGAAGAGGCTCGCAAATCCCGAAACTGGCAGATGTTCTACGTGAACGGCCGTCCGATCAAGTCACCGCTCCTGACGCGCGCGCTGGAAGATGGCTACAAGTCGACTATGATGACCGGTCGCTTTCCCGCGGCTGTTCTGCAGCTTTGGCTGCCGATGAACCTCGTCGACGTGAACGTACACCCGCGTAAGCTTGAGGTGCGTTTCTGGAACGAAAGCGAAGTCTACCGGGCGGTATATGAACAGGTGCAAAACTCGCTGTTTACAGCTCTGCGGCCACCCGAACTTTCTTCACCCGACCCGGAACAGACAGCTTTAACCGCAGATGACAGCCCCAGCAGCTCCACAGTGAGCGCCGAACCATCTCTGTCAGCAAAATCTTCACCTGAGAAAACACTGAGTCCTTTTACCCAAGCACCGGAGAAAAGCTATCTGCGTTTCGACTTGGATGGGTATGCTGCGAGAATGGCGGAGCCTGCAAGAAACTATAAAACAGCTGATGAATTTCCCGCAGCCGAGAAAGCGTCCGAAACAGCACCTGTGCAGCTAAGCTTCACTTCTGAAGAAGCCCCCGCCGCCGATGATCGCGAAGCAACGTTGCAAAGCCTCCGCCGTGCGCGTTTTGCCGGTGAACTCTTCCGCACTTATCTGCTCTTCGAAGATGGCGACCGAATCCTCCTGATTGACCAGCACGCAGCCCACGAAAAGGTTCTTTTCGAAGAAGCCGTGCAGGACTACCAGAAGAATCAGCGTATCCGCTCGCAAATGCTCCTGGAACCGGTCCGCATGGAGATTTCGCCATCGGACGAGTTCTTTATCGAAGAACACCGGGACTTCCTGGAGGCCTGCGGTTTTCAGGTCGATTTCTTTGGCCCCGCTGTCGTTCTGGTGCGAGCCGTCCCCATCGGCCGGGAAGTGCTCGATCCGGCCAAAGCCCTGCGCTATCTCCTGGACGACGCAGCAGCAAACGGGATCGAACAGGTCAAAGGCGAAACCGACCTCATCTACCATATGCTGGCTACAAGCTCCTGTAAGAGCGCCGTCAAGGCCCATGACCGCTTACAGGCTCTGGAGGTCGAAGCCTTGCGAGAGCGGCTCCTGGAGCTTGATAACCCCTTCCATTGCCCGCATGGCCGCCCTGTTATCGTCAGCATCCGTCGTTATGATCTAGAAAAAATGTTTAAGAGGATTGTTTAGCAATGCGCTATCTCGAAGGTGCTCCGATTCCGATTATTATCGGGCCTACCGGCAGCGGCAAAACTGCCTTGGCGCTGGACCTGGCAGAACTGCTTGACTCTGCTATTGTGAGCAGTGATTCCATGCAACTTTATCGCGGCCTCGACATTGCCACGGCCAAAGCCACCTCTGAAGAGCAGCGGAGAGCCCCGCACTATCTGGTTGACATCCTTGATCCCGCCGATGTCTTCAGCGTCAACGATTACATCAACGCAGCCGAAAACTGTCTGCAGGAGTTAACCGGTCGGGGAGTCTGGCCGATCGTAGTCGGCGGCACACCCCAATATGTCACGGCCTTGGTAGAAGGGATTCGCTTTGCACCGGAAAGCCTCGATGGCGAGCTGCGGGCAAGATTGCAGGCAAGAATAGCGCAGGAAGGCGGCAACGTGCTCCTGGCTGAGCTGGCCGAGCTGGACCCTGCCAGGGCCGCTAAGCTGCACCCCAATGACCACCGCAGAATTGTGAGAGCCTTGGAAATCCTCCGGACCAGCGGCCAAAAGCAGAGTGAATGGGACACGGAAGCGAGTCGCCGTGCCTTACCCTGGAAATTCGAGGTCTACGCAATCGACCTGCCCCGCGAAGAACTGTACCGACGGATCGACCTGCGTGTCGACCGTATGCTCGAGGCCGGTCTCCTGGACGAGGCAAGATATGTGTGGCGTCTGGACTTGCCTCCCAAGGCAAGCTGTCTCCAGGCCATCGGTTATAAAGAGCTCTTCGCCTATTTCAACGGTGTGATGACTCTTGAGGAGGCTACTGAACTTTTGAAACGCAATTCCAGACGCTATGCCAAACGCCAGTTGACTTGGTTTCGCGGGAAGGAATGGATTACCTGGCTGAATCCGGAAGAATTAGCGGATTTCCCCGCTCGTCTGGCGTTGAAATTAACTAAGTTCTAGAGAAACATCCGCAGCTTCTCAAAAACTGTGGGTATAGCCATTTCCAATTTCTCCCCCTTGCTTTTAAACTTATTCCAGAAAGTAACCCGAGCACAGCTCAAGAGGTTGCTACAGAAGGGTAGGTTATAAATGGACGGAGTATTTACAGGCAGAAGAATTCCCAAGCACGAAGTCGCGAAGTCCGCGTATGGTCGCAGCAGCACGGAACGAAAGAGCTTGCAGGACCAGTTCTTGCTGGCAGCCATCGCTTCCAGACTGGATGTCGATATCTATCTCAAGAACGAGAGCGTGCGCAGGGGTCAGATCGCTGATTACGACAACTGGAGTGTTTTACTCTATTCAGAAGGCAAACAATATTTGCTTTTTAAATCCGGAATCATGGGCATCATCCCGACAGGAAGCCTGGTACTGGAAGGGGAGACCTTCCCCTTTCTACCCACGCGCGTAGCTGAAGCAGATTCCCCCGGCTACAGCTATGGGCACGGGATGATGTAAGACTTTCCTCTCTTGTGACACAAGCCGATGACCGGAACCGCGATTATCCAGATTGCCGCGGTTCTGACATCGGCTTTGTCCTCCAGACAGAAAACACATTCGTTCTTCGCTTGCTCTTTACAGGCAGGTATTCTCATAAAAAATCCCGGCCGCAATGCTGTCAGGGTGAAATGGTACGCGATCGTATCAGGTGTCTGCACCTAGATTCTGGTGCGAATCAGGCCCACTACCTTGCCAATAATGTGACAGTCTTCAGAATTGAATGGGATGGGCGCAAAGGCCTCATTCTCAGGGAAGAGATATGGCACTCCATCCTGGTAGCCGAAACGCTTAACAGTCGCCTCTTCGCCAATCAAGGCAACGACAATCTCATTGCGGTCGGCGGACTGTGAAGGTGTTACGATGATCAGGTCTCCGCCGAAAATACCTGCATCCATCATCGAATCCCCCCGCACACGCAGGAGAAACTTGCCGTCATTCGAATGGGGGAACAGCTTCTCATCAATCGCAATGTTGTATTCCACATTCTCTTGAGCCAAAATCGGTTGTCCGGCAGTGACCATACCTAACAGCGGCCAGGACAGAACCGGCATGGCTTCTTCGCGTTCTTCCGTCATGGATTCCAAGACCGAAATAGCGCGGCGTTTACCGTCGGCATAGGTAATTGAGCCCTCATCCTGGAGATCCTTCAAATACTGATGCACAGTAGAAGTAGAACGGAAATTCAAGGCTGCGCAGATGTCACGAACCGAAGGAGCGTAACCATTCTCGGAAATATAACTCTCAAGATATTGCATGACGCGTTTCTTGTTGCGATCCTTCTTGCCTTCTTTAGGTTGCGGTATGGCCATGACAGTCCCTCCAAGTGTTTTTTTTATCATAACACAAGCCGTCTGCACAAACAAACAAATGTTCTTTTAAGTCTGAAATATGGGCAAATCCTTAGCTGAAACACAGCAAGGCTCAAAGGGTTCTATCTATGCCAATTTCACGTTGCCGGTGACTTCGTAAGCATCCCTGAGGTTGGGTCGGCTGGTTGTCAGTTCAGCCGCGATTCTTTATAATCAATTCCATAGCATGAAAGCGGGGTATCTGTAATTTGACAGACGAATTTACCCACGACAACTCCGACAACAGAGCGGAAGACAAGAATAATTTTCGACGTTACTATGCCGACCGAACACAGCAGGAGAATGCCGGTGAGGAACGCAATTTTGTGCGCCCTTTGCGTCCGAGCGCCCAGCGCCCGGTGACAGAAGCGAATCCTTACGCTCCCCCGAGATCAGCGACAGGAGTTGCTCGCCCCGTACGTGATATTCATCAGCAGCAAGACAAACCGAATACGGAAGCAGACGCTGGCAGCGAAGCTGCTTCTTATACTCGCAAGCTGCGGCCGATTGAGATGCCGCCTGAACTTACTGTGCCGCAAACAGCTTCGAAACCGGTTACAGATGAGACCAGGCGTCAGACGCCGGTCAAACCTCTCAAACAGGCTGAGACTGTGAAGGTATCAGCCGATGTCCCCGCCGGCAATCTATCCGGAGGCAAGAGGGGGGAGGCTCCTGTCAAAGTATCTTCACGCAATCGTAACGCAGCTGAGATGGAATCCATTTTTCGTAAAGAAGCCCGCTTTACGGAGATCCCCGGCGGCCGCAGTTACCCGGGCTTCCTGTTTCGCCTCAAGCGCAACGGTCCTTCCAAGCTGTATCGCCTTAAGGGCTACGCAAACCAAGAGTATGTCAAGCAGCAGCGTAAACATTCACAGAAGCTGTTTAAACGCGCGAATATTTTCTTCTGGATCGTGGTCTTCATTCTTTTTTTAATCATCTTCTACTGGCTGGATCCCATTGATAAGATCCAGGAGATCATGCATCTATTTGGCATGTAGCAAGAACTTCAAGGGAGTAAGACAGGCGGCA
>JAAYZH010000041.1 GCA_012514965.1 Clostridiaceae bacterium
GATCTGGACAAAATTTGCGAAAGTGTGTGCTCGGGGCTTGGAATATCGAAAATTTTGGCCATCGCACCCACCGCGCCCACCGCACCCACCGCACCCCCGAACCTGCTCCGAACCACGTGCCCGCAGGCCCAGCAGCTTGTCTTCCACTAGCAAGCAGAATCAACAAAGGAGCCGCCTCATTTTGAGACAGCCCCAATATTCATTGCGACTAATTATCTGCGCAACTGTCAGTTTCGCTGCGCAAGCCTGAAACCTAGTCGAAATAGACTGGCTTGCGGATAGCCGCGGATTCGTAGATCGCCTCGAGGATACGCGTCACCGTATAAGCCTGCTGCGGCGTGACAAGCGGCGCTGTGCCGTTCTCAATCGCCTCATAGAAACAGCGGCATTCACGGTCAGACGGTTTTTCCTCGTTGCCGCCTTCGAAGAAGTCGACACCGCCGGCCTTGAGGTCCGGCTTCCAGGTATACATGCGGCCATTCTTCTCGCCGTTGATCCGCAGGCCATCACTCATATCCGCTCCGGCCTCCGTACCCGCCAGAATGGATGCGGCTTCCTGATAATCCGCGAGGTTGATCGCCCAGCTGGATTCCAAGCTGATAGTCGCGCCGTTCTTCATGGTGATGAAGCCAAAGCAAGAGTCTTCGACAGTGAACTTCTTGGGATCCCAGGGGCCGAAACTATTTGCCGAATTCTCACGATCGCCCAGCTTGCGGTAGGAGTTGCCGACCACGTAGTCGACATCGTAGTTGTCCATCAGCCACAGAGTGAGGTCGAGGGCGTGGGTGCCGATGTCGATCAGGGGGCCTCCGCCTTGGGCTTCAGCGTCCAGAAAAACGCCCCAGGTCGGCACGGCGCGGCGGCGCAGGGCCAGGGCTCTGGCGTAGTAGATTTCACCGAGCTCCCCAGTTTCGATCAGCTCTTTGAGGTAGAGTGAATCGGGACGGTGACGGTTATTGTAGCCCACGCTGAGGATTTTGCCCGAGCGCTCAGCTGCATCCAGCATGCGTTTGGCGTCCTCCGCCGTCTTGGCCATCGGCTTTTCGCAGAGCACGTGCTTACCGCCGTCCAGAGCCGCGATACTGACTTCCGCATGCTCACGGTTCGGGGTCAGGACATGTACGACGTCTACTTCAGGGTCATTCGCCACATCACGATAGTCGAGGGTGACTTTGGCCCGCGGCGAGCCATACTCCTCTGCGGCTTTCTGCGCACGCGCAGGAATCAAGTCGCAGAACCACACGAGTTCTACGTTTTTCTGTTTGGCCAGGGCCGGGAGATGCTTGCCTGTAGCAATACCGCCGCAGCCGACAATGCCGACCTTGTAAATCTTATCTGCCATATTTCAAGCTCTCCTACTTCACAAAGTCCTGCAGATATTCGAGCCCGAGCAGCAGACCTTCGTAGATCTTCTCCTCGCTCTCCTCATAGAGCGGATCCTCATGCTCAATACTGACGACGCCGTCATAGCCGATGGCCTCGAGCTCTTGGACCATGCCCTTAAGGTCGACCTGACCGCTGCCGGGCATACGGAAACGCCACCAGCCTTCCTTGCGCAGCTGGGTGTTGTAAACGCCGTAGTAGTGCAGCTCATCCTCGAAGATCTCGGCATCCTTGGCATGCACGTGGAAGATGCGGTCCTTGTACTGTTTGACCAGAGGCAGGTAATCGATCAGCATGTGGAAGAGGTGCGACGGGTCGAAGTTCAGGCCAAAGTTGCTGTTCGGAACGCGGCGGAACAGCTCATCCCAGAGTTCGGGTGTAAACGAGATGGTACCAGGTTCGCCCGCGCGCTGCCAGCCGATCATGGGGCAGTTCTCAATGATGATCTTAATGCCGCGCTCTTCCGCGTAGCCCACGATCTTCGTGAAGACTTCTTCGAACTCATCCATATTGTCAGCAATTGACTTATCGATGTTGCGCCCGATGAAGGTACCGACCATGTCGACTCCGAGCAGGGCTGCCGCGTCAATGACCTTATAGGTGTGGGCGTTGATCGCCGCGCGTTGGACCGGATCATGGTGCAAATTGTTGTCGTAGTAGGCCAAAGAGCTGATCTTGAGGCCGGCTTCGGCAAAAGCTTTGTTCACTTCCGCGGCGTCATCAGCCGTGAAATTCTTCACGTCGAGATCAGCAGCGGCGTAGTCGCGGGTATTGCTGCGCGGCCAGCAGGCAAGCTCCAGGGCTTTGAAACCATTGTCCTTCGCAAAAGCGATCTTCTTCTCCAGGCTGACTCCTGGCAGACAAGCGGTAAGAAATCCAATGTACATTGTTGTATCCTTTCTGATTTTGGCCTGCGCCGCCGCTTCGATGCGCGAGCGGGCTCTAGGCAGTATTTGAGTATCTTATGTCATTATAACGAAGTACGCACAAAATGCAGCGTGAATTTTCGATGTCCTTGTGTCCTCACACACCGGGCCAAATCTGACGAATGTGGTACACACTCTCGGCCAGCTGCGCATAAGGATCTGCCTGGAATGCCTCCTGCTCGACGATTACACCGCGCTCAAGCGTGCCATTCTTCTGCATCACTTGAAGTATAGAGGCAAAGTCGATGATCCCTTCACCGACCATAGCGTCCAGCCCTTCACGACTGCCGGGAGCAAAGTCTTTGCCCAGCTCTTTGAAATGAATGGGGCCGGCCTGCTGACCCAGCTTGTCGATGTAAGCCACCGGATCTACGCCGGCATAACGCACCCAGCAAGTGTCGATCTCCGCTACCATATCCTCGTGGCCAAAACCCTCGAGCAGGTAATCTTCCAGATATTTGCCATCCACCTCGACAAATTCGTGGGCATGATTGTGGTAGCCGACCTTGATGCCAAAGGGCGCCAACTGCTCGTGAAGATGGCTCAGGACCTCTGCGATCTCGCGCGCCTCCTCAGCCGTCGCCGGCTTCGTGAAAGGGCAAATCACGTAGGAAAGTCCGAGCGCCTTACTATAGGCTATGACCTCTTCAGGCTTCGACTCGATCAGCTCGTAGGCCACATGCGAAGAATACGGCTCAAGTCCGATCTCATCCACGAGTGCTTTCAGCTCCTCAGCCGGCAGGCCATAGTAGCCGGCAAACTCCACCGCTGTAAAACCGCAGGCTTTGACTTTGCGCAGCATACCTTCAACGTCCTCCCCTACATAGTCACGCAGCGAGTACAGTTGCAGTCCGATTCTTTGTGTCATGGTGTTCCTCCTTGATTTCTCTGATCCAGAGCCCTGAATGTACACGCTTTCAGCTTCAAGCGCTGACATACATAAGGGGCTTACACTCCCTCAAGACCCATAAAGTATCAATTCCATCGTAACAAAGTGAGCCGGATAAGATAGGAACATATTGGTTTCGGAGGACGGATATTTTGAAGCAGCGAATAACGTAAGCCGCAGGAGGTCACTCGATCCAATTGCCAGTGCACATACGTAAATTACTCCAAGTCCACTCAATCTAGGTCGCCCGCAGCCCTTAGCTATTGCCATAACGGCCTATCTTACAAAGCCAATTTTGGCCACTCGGCCGCCGGTTTTATGACAAAAACCACTGTAATCGGACCCTTGTCATTCAATATAGTCCATAATTAATTGATAAAGTCATCATTTATAGTAATTAGTGAACCAATTTTTACCGCCCATCTCGGATTACATAGCTTTTTGTCGCAGACAGGCATCCCACTTACCGCAGCCTACCCAGACCTGCATCGCCTACTCTCCCCACACAGCCACGCCAAAGGCCGGCAGCTCAGCCTCCGCCTCTACCGTGGTGCCGTTTAGCAAATCCTCGAAACGCAACCCTTCAGGCAGCATGAGTCGCTGTGTCGCTCCTGTAAAATTCATCACAAACAAGAAGCTCTTCTCCCCGTCTGTACGGCGCTGCGCCGTCACTCCCTCGGGCAAGCGGAAGGGGGCGTTTTTGGCCAACATCAGCCGATCGGCCAGGTATCCATAGAAGTCACTGTGGAAGGCGTCCTCTATCCGGCTGGCCAGGTAATACGCCTCACCTTGTCCGAATGGATGCACCGTCACTGCCGGCCGGCCTTCGTAGAAGTCCTGCCCGTAGACAGCCAAAGCCTCCGCCCCTTCGAGGTGAATCAAGTCACAAAGCACACTAGACTCGTACGATTCCTGCGTCGCCCAGCCTGCAGTGGCTAGGACAGAATTGTGCTCGCCGTCCAGCAATGCGTCGACCTCCTCGGACCACAGCCCCAGCACGCGACGCAAAGGCCCCGGGAAACCGCCTAAAAAGCAGAGATCATTCTCGTCCACGATCCCTGACCAGTAGGTGGCTACGAAGGTGCCGCCGCTCTTAACGAAGGCTTCAATCATCTCACCCACACCCGGATACACCAGGTAGAGCATGGGGGCAATCACCAGCTTATAGCGCGACAGATCCTGGTGCATGTCGAGGATATCGACAGAGATTCCGGCGTTCCAGAAACTTTTGTAATGACTCATTACGGCGCCGACGTAGTCCAGACCGATGTTGCGCGGGCCCTGAGCGTCTTCCAGTGCCCAGCGATTCTCCCAGTCGAAGATAATCGCTACTTCCGCCGGAGTCGTGGTACCTACGACCTCATCGAGACGAGCCAGGCTGCCGCCCAGTTCAGCTACATCGCGGAAGACACGTGTGTGCTCGTGGCCGCTGTGAGACACGACAGCGCCGTGGAATTTCTCAGACGAGCCCCGGCTCTGGCGCCACTGGAAATACTGCACCGAATCCGACCCGTGGGCAACCGCCTGCAGCGAGGACAGGCGGTGCATACCGGGCTTCTTGAGCTTGGACACAGCCTGCCAATTGGTCATGCTGGGGGTGGATTCCATCAAGAGGAAGGGCTTGCCGCCTTTGAGGCTGCGATTGAGGTCGTGGACGAAGCCCACCTCCATACCGAGCTGGGTCTCGCTCTTGTCGCAATGCCACTGGGGATAATTGTCCCAGGAGACTACATCGATATGCGGGGCGAATTTCCAGTAATTCAGCCCGGGGTAGGTGCCCATAAGATTCGTAGTAATTGGTATATCAGGGGTGATCACGCGCAAGGGCGCGGCTTCCGCCAGCATGAAGTCGACTGTCTGATCGGTGACGAAGCGTTTCCAGTCCAGATTCAGACTGTGCGTGAGGCGCTCGCCGTGTGGGGCCGGTGACTCAATCTGCGACCAATCCGAATATGTGTGACTCCAGAATGTGGTCCACCAGGCCTTGTTCAAGCGGTCGAGGCTGTTGTCGTACTTCTGCTTGAGCCAGCCGCGAAAGGCGTCCTGGCAGAGCTCGCAATGGCATTCGCCGCCGTACTCGTTCGACAGGTGCCACATGATCAGAGCAGGGTGGTCCTTGTAACGACTGGCCAAAATCGTGTTGAGCTCGGCTGTTTTGGCCCGATAAAGCGGTGAAGTATAGCAGTGATTGTGGCGCCCGCCAAAGAGGTTGCGCACCCGATTGTTCCCGACACGAAGGACTTCCGGGTACTTCTCGGCCAGCCAATGGGGACGTGCGCCGGAAGGGGTGCCGAAGATCACGTAGATCCCCCGGGCCGCAAGCTTATCCATAATCTCGTCAAGCCAGGTGAAATCGTACTCACCCTCAGCGGGCTCAAGCTGGGCCCAGGAGAACATGCCCAGCGTCATGCAGTTGCAGCCGGCGAGCTCCATCAACCGCAAGTCTTCTTCCCAGACTTCCGGGTGGTCGCGCCACTGCTCCGGATTGTAGTCCGCGCCGTGAATCAGGTGGGGCAGTTTGTCATTACTCGGGCCAAAAGAACGCTTCATAAAACATCTCACTCCAAGTCTCAATAGTAGCTTTTACTCTAGAAGACTTTGGCGAGCGTCGCAAGCAAATTCACAGATTGCGTTGCAGTATTACTCCCGGACGAAATCCTTGCGCATCGGCGTAAAAATATCCAGCAGCACACCTGCTTCCAGGCACACACAACCGTGCTCGACCGCGTCTGTCTTGAGCATCGTATCACCCGCCCGGACGATCTTCTTCTCGCCTTCAATCTCAAACTCAAACGCGCCGCTCACTACGTAGGTGATCTGCGTGTGCGGATGGCTGTGCAAAGCGCCTACCGCGCCGGTATCGAAGCTGTTTTCGACACACATCAGGTCAGCGGAATACGCAAGCACTCTGCGTGTCACACCAGGCGCTGCTGCATCGGCTTGCGTGTCCTCATGAAATACCCAACGATCGTTTTGCATACTAGATCCTCCATTAGTCAAGTGATTCTTTGGCCGCGACGGCCAAAATGCTACATATGCGCAGTGATCAGGGACAGCTGCCCCTCGAAGTGCAGGTCGCCGCAGCCATATGGCGCGACGAAGTGGTCCCCCCTGCGTAGCGACTCACCGTTTACAGCTCCCTCACCAGCGAGGACGCTGACCGTCATAAACGAGTGCGGCTGGGGCAAGGTCAACTCCGTGTGGACGTCCCATTTCTCGACCGTAAACTGCGCGTTGCTGACCAGGCGCTGGTGCGAGTAGCCGTCCTCGTGCCGCACAGCACCGGCTGTCGCCTGTGGCCGGTGAGGGCAGGTGATCACATCAAGGCTTTGCTGCAGATGGAGTTCGCGCGGCTGCCCGTCCTGCAGGCGGTCGTAGTCATAGAGCCGGTAGGTCACATCGCTGTTTTGCTGGATTTCGAGCAGCAGAGTGCCTTTGCGGATCGCATGGACAGTCCCGGCCGGGACAAAGAAAAAGTCTCCTTTGGCCAAAGGCAAGACCTGGATCAGCTGCTCCCATTCTTCCCGAGCCACCATACGCTCGAGCTCGTCCGGTGTTGCAGCCGTGTGGCCGATCACGATGTCCGCGTCTTCATCACAGTCCAAAACATACCAGCACTCGGTCTTGCCCAGCGCTCCGTTCTCATGGATCCGGGCGTAGGGATCGTCCGGGTGCACTTGAATGCTTAAGTGCTCGTTCGCGTCGATGACTTTCACCAGCAAGGGAAACTTCTCACCAGGCAGATTACCGAACAAGTCGCGGCGTTCCTGCCACAGCTCCCACAGACCGCGGCCGGCGAAACTGCCGCGCGTGACCAAGCTCTGCTGCTCTTCGTTCGCGCTGACCACCCAGGCCTCGCCGGTGTGATCCCCCCCGGTCTCGTAGCCATAAAGCTCCTTGAGCTTCGTGCCGCCCCAGATAACTTCGCGACAATAGGGCTTCAGAAATAGTAGTTCGGGTGTTTGCATTGCGTGCCTCTCTCTGTTTGCGCAGGATAGCCGCCGGCCCGGATGTAGTCCAAAGCCAATCGCCGCGTGCGCTATAGATGTCCTTCTAGCTTACGCAATGTACTGCGTTTTGTCTGTGCCTTCTGTGAATTTATGATTGAAGTTGCGGGCCGTCAAGACGCGTGCCACGCTGTCATAAACAGGCTCTCTTAGCTTAACGGATTCGGCGAAGGCGGCAAGGTCAGAGAAGTCGCCGGCGGAGCC
>JAAYZH010000362.1 GCA_012514965.1 Clostridiaceae bacterium
CAAGATAATTGTGAATCATCAGCTGCACGCTCGATCTAGCCATGCGGTTACCCTGCCTGCTGATAAAAAGTGCCTTATTGTCCTTTGCGTGCTTTGGCCGTTCCGGGAGATACGCTTCAATTGCGCTGAGACAAGCCTGATTGAGATAGATGGTTCGTTCTTTGCCGCCCTTGCCAATTACACGCAGGGTATCATCGCTGATGTCGTCCAAGCTGATTGAGCACAGCTCGGCCAAACGCAAGCCGCAATTCAAGAACAGCGTTAGTATGCAGTAGTTGCGGGAGGCAAAATCATCTTCAGCCGGATCTACCGTCTGCAAAAGAGCGCGGCTGTCTTCCAGCGAAAGATATTTCGGCTGACGCTTGGGAATCTTGGGCGACTCCAGCTCAGCTGTAGGATCGACATCGAGGTAATTGCGTTTCGAGCTGAGGAACTTAAAAAAACTGCGCAGCGCGGAAACTTTGCGGGACCGGTTGGCGGCCGACGCCTTCCTTTCGCGAGTCAGCCACGATAGAAAAGCATAAAAATCCGTGAGCTTAACACCCCTCAGGTAAGAAGCATTGATTGCGTCAAGCGGAATATCGCTCAGTTCGGTGCCGCGCGGAACTTCTCCGCGATAGAGACGCATGAAGCGAAAGAAAAGCTGCAAATCGTAGCGGTACTCCTTTACGGTTAGAGGCGAGCGGCCCTGTATCGCTTCAAGGTAACCCAAAAATTCTTCCAGGACAGGGAAGGTAGCTGATACAGATGCTTCGTTCTGGCCATTCATTCGCAATAATGCCTCCGTTCGTCTTCTCTCAGGGCAATTATATACTAATCTCCGCCGCAACTTTCATGCGTTGCTATGTTTTATAAAGTTGATCACTGAACGAACATCCTTTGACTTGAAGAGTATTTTTGCTAGAATGATCCCATTCATTAACTTGGAGGAATCACCATGAGTGCAAAGCTTAGAGTAGGTATAGTCGGCGCGACAGGCTATGTGGGCCAAAGATTCGTGTCCTTATTGGCTAATCATCCCTGGTTCGAAATTACGAAGCTGGCGGCTTCGGGAAGATCAGCCGGCCACAGCTACGCCGAAGCAGTGTCGGGACGCTGGCAGATTGACGCGGAATGCCCGGAAGCTGTTAAAGATCTGCTGGTAGAGGAAGTGACCCCGGCGAACGCGGTGGGCTTTGCAGAAGGACTGGATCTCTGCTTTTGCGCTGTGAATTTACCCAAGCAGGACATTATCGAGCTGGAACTGGCTTTGGCCAAGGCAGAATTACCGCTAATCTCCAATAATTCCGCACACCGGCTGACACCGGACGTACCGATGATGATTCCCGAGATCAACGCCAATCATCGCGAAGTCCTGGCCCATCAGCGCCGCAGACTTGGCACGCGTCATGGCTTCATCGCCTGTAAGCCTAACTGCTCGATCCAGAGTTTCGTGCCCGCCCTGACTCCGCTTATGGAGTATGGGATTGAACAGATTTTCGTAAGTACATACCAGGCAATTTCCGGTGCCGGCAAGACCTTTGCCTCCTGGCCTGAAATGGAACATAATGTCATACCTTATATCGGCGGGGAAGAGGAGAAGAGCGAAATTGAGCCGCTCAAGATCTGGGGCCAAGTCGCATCGGGCCAAATCGAGCTGGCAAGCTCCCCCAAAATTTCTGCTCATTGCTATCGTGTCGCCGTTCAGGAAGGTCACACAGCCGCCATTACCGTGAAATTCAGACAAAAACCGGAGCGCGAAGCCATTCTGGCCGCATGGCGCGACTACAGAGGCCTGCCACAAGAGCTGGGACTGCCGACGGCCCCTGAGCAGTTCTTACATTACATGGAAGAGCAGGACAGGCCACAACCGCGTCTGGACGCCGCCAAGGACAAGGGCATGGCCATCTGGATTTCACGCCTGCGTGAAGATGCTATCCTGGACTATCGCTTTACCTGCTTGTCGCACAACACACTGCGCGGAGCTGCCGGCGGTGCAGTCGAGACAGCAGAACTTCTGGTTGCCCTTGGTGAGATCCAAAGCAAATAGTTCAAGAAATGCTTTGAGGCCAGTTCGACAGGATGCTGACTTGCATTTTATTTGCGGAGCCTGATCGACCCCGGCTAAAGCGAAACAACTGACAGAAGAACAGTTGATCAATTGAATCTACAGCAGAAGACCAGTCTGGCAGCAAGCGTTGCCGGGCTGGTTTTTTTACGTTTACGCAGAGGGAACAGAGTTGTGCACAGTTTTCCACCACTTATCCACCTGAACAAAATAATAATTTTGTTCAGGTGAGGGGAGCAAGAAAAGTCTGCAGCCAGAAACTGATTCAAGTACACCAGAGGCGGACATGATGGGCTGGCCCATCTGTGTGTGACGTATTTACGTTCTCTGACTGCGTATCACTGTATATCTGTGCAGCACCGCCGTACGTGTACAGTGCATCCCAGTTTGCGGGCCACGAACAGGTATACGCCTGCAAAATACAATTGTGTTCAGGTCGCGGAACTCTGTATCTTCGTTGCGCACACGTGTACGCGCAGAACGGACGTAGCCATGTAATTATTACAGGCAAAACGTGTTACAGCTTTATTACAGTAATATATCTGTAATGTAGTGATCGAATAATCCCACAGATGCAAGGTCAACTCAATTCTGAACACAATTTATTGTAATGCCTCTGAAATCTAAATGCAATGCCAAGGTTAGATCGTTGTCATATACTGACACTTTGTAATTTTTATGTTTTCGACAGTTCCATATTTTGTGTCTTTGAAATGTACACAGTCCAGGTACGTCTCTGGAGGAAATACATACGATGACACTCTTTTCTCTACTTTAGAATTATTCTAATACTATTGAAGATTGACATAAAAATGCTCCGTTTGAGTTTTCACTCAAGCGGAGCTTACGTTACATAATTCAATTATTTATCCGTTACATTACTCGTTATTAACTGCCACTTTCTTGCTATAGTCACGTTTGATCTTTTGAGTCGTGTTCTTGGCAAAGGGTTCATTTCGCACCGTTACTCGACGGATTGCCTTGTAACTGCTGACAACTTTGTTCACCTCATTAACCTTAGTCTGGAGTAAGGCTTTCACTTCTTCTTCGGTAGGGCTGGGTGTACCCAAGGCCGTTTTCATCTCTTCCATGTCCGGGAAGATTTCCACTACGATGCGCGTGTCGCCATCCTTCTCCTCTTCCCCGCTGACTACTGCTTCCGCAATTTCCGGATTACGAGTAAGGAGCGCTTCAAGCTCTTCAGGGAAAATGTTTTTGCCATTCTTCGTGACAATGACATTCTTCTTACGACCGGTTATAATCACAAA
>JAAYZH010000363.1 GCA_012514965.1 Clostridiaceae bacterium
ATTCTCGTCCCCGAAATAGATTCCAAGCTCGCGGGCGGCGCGTACCAGATCGGAGTCCTTTGGCACATCCTTAAGACGGCCGGCAACTTCTGACAGCGGTGTACCGCTCATTTCGCCCTTAACACGCGAAACCATGTAACCAAACTTGCCTTCCATGATAAATTCTGCAGCCTTCACACCGCAACGTGTCGCGAAGACTCTATCATATGGACAAGGTGAACCACCACGCTGGTAGTGACCCGGAACGGTCACACGCACTTCCTGGTCCATCATGTGATTCAGCTCTGCCGACAATCTGTAGGACACAGATGGGTAGTTCATAGAAGCCCGCGATTTTGTGAACTCCTTCTTGGACATCTCAGATTCTTCCTGGCTGATGGCACCTTCGGCCATTGCGATGATGGAGAAGCGCTTGCCTTCACGAGCACGATTACGCAAAGCGTACTGGATGGAATTGAGATTGTAGGGGATCTCCGGCATAAGAATAATGTCAGCGCCCCCGGCTACCCCGGCATGCAATGTAAGCCAGCCGGCCTTATGACCCATGAGCTCAATAATAAATATGCGGCCGTGGGAAGTAGCTGTGGTGTGAATACCGTCGATGACATCTGTAGCAATGTCAACTGCGCTCTGGAAACCGAAGGTCATTTCGGTACCCCAAAGATCATTGTCAATTGTTTTTGGCAGCGTAACAACATTCAAACCCTGCTTCGCAAGCTTGTAGGCTGTTTTATGTGTTCCGTTGCCCCCCAGAATTACGAGACAATCCAAACCCTGCATGCGGTAGTTGCGCACCATGGCGTCATTCTTGGTCTCTTCAGCATCCGCGTCCAGCGTGTTGTCCATTTCTTTGAATGGCTGACGCGAAGTCCCGAGCATCGTTCCGCCCAAGGTCAGGATGCCTGAGAAGTCATGAGAGGACATAATTCGATAGTTTCCCCTCATGAGGCCAAGATAACCATCTTCATAGCCCAGTATCTCGACGTCCTTGACATTCTCGTATAAGGTCTTTGCAACGCCGCGCAAAGCTGCGTTGAGTCCTTGACAGTCGCCTCCGGAAGTAAGTAAGCCTACTCGTAACATAATCTGTCCTCCCCTTTTGTTAACTCCAGTTTACATGCAACCGGGCTGTCTGAAAAGAATATTTGAATTTATCCCGACCTAGAAAATAAAAAAGCTGAGTTAAAAACTCAGCTCTCTGCTTAATGTGAGAATACTACGACGTGCCAATCGTTTTTCTCTTCCTCGTGGAAAAGCTTAAAACCTTCTTTGCGGAACGCTTTGAGGACCATGTCCTTCTTGCTGGTGACAATTCCTGAACAGATCAAGAGTCCGAGCTTATTGAGGTGCGCAGCGAATTCAGGGGCCAGCTTGACTAGAATCTCTGCAATCAAATTCGCCGTGATCAAATCGTACGTACCCGTATCATCACGCAGCTCACCGACCTCACAGGTGATTTTGTCCGCCACACCGTTCTTCGCCACATTCTCGCGGCAGACACCGACAGCATGCTCGGAAATATCAATTGCTTTCACGCTGCGAGCACCAAGCATAGCTGCTCCTATGGCCAAAATCCCCGAACCCGTACCGAGATCCAACACTGTCGCGCCAGGGGTCATAAAGGCGTCCATCGCTTCCGCGCAGACTTGTGTGGTTTCGTGGCTGCCCGTACCAAACGCTGAACCTGGATCCAGCGAAATCATCTTCGCTCCGGCAGGCACACGAAATTCTTCCCATGATGGCACGACAAAGAGGCGTTTGGACAAGTGCAGCGGTCTGTAGAATTCCTTCCACTTGTCGCGCCAGGCAAGTTCGTCAACTTCCTCATATGTAATTTCCGCTGGTTCAATAGACAAGAATCTGCCAATGTAAGCCAGCTCTTCGCCCAGACGCTCATGGAAATCGGCAATGGAGCTGCGCCCTTTGGGGAAACGGCCATCAGCATATACCGCTTCCGTGTCAATATCGCTGAAAACACCTGGTCCATCGAGCATCTGCCAGGCTACGCCCTCCGAAAAGTAAGCAAAATACGCGCGAATCCTGGCGTAATCGGGCAAATCTTCTACGTAGCTAGGGTCGATATGCGCTGTATCGTCATCACTTGCTAAAAAAGTTGCCATCTCCTGCGGATCTTCCGTTGCGATCCCCGCAGCCCCCAGCTGTGCCAAGCGTTCGGCAACCACCTCTGCCGCGTCGGATGAGGTCTTAATCGTGAATTCTATCCATTGCATAACGTCCCGCCTTTGCTCTTACTTAAAAAGACTCTTTAGTTTTGTGAAAAAACCCTCACGTTTGCTGTAATTAGAGGAAGACGTCGTCTTATCAAATTCGCGTATCATGCGTTTTTGCTCTTCGTTCAGCTTGCGTGGTACTTCCAAGTCAATTGTAGCAAAAGCATCCCCTCTGACGTTGTTACGGTTGATGTATGGAATGCCTTTACCCTTCAATGTAATAACATCACCGGGTTGGCTTCCCTCTTTCAGCTCATAATGTTGGGACCATCGATCGTCGGGATCTCGATTTCGGCACCCAACGCAGCCTGAGCAAATGTCACAG
>JAAYZH010000364.1 GCA_012514965.1 Clostridiaceae bacterium
CCAAAGCCAAGGAGCAGTTCCCCAATGAGGATGCACTGCAGCGGACCGTCTGCACATCCTTCCTGGAATACAACGCGCAGTCAGAGCAGCGTAAGCACCACGGTTTCGGCAGTGTCACTTATGAACTGGAGCTGCTATATGAATAAATAATCGCACTTCAGGACTGCAAGAGGTTTACACAAAACTATTGACACTGCCGTCGTGTCCCCCACCGTATGGTGACCATAGCGAATATCAACAGTGAATTAAACAAGGCTGAAGAAATTCGTTAGGTTGTGCAATATACGGCACGAAAAAACCCCCGCAATCCGTTGCGGGGGTTATTCTGCCATTAACTAAATAGATTTTTAAAGGCCAATATTCGTATTTCTCGTCTCGATTTCCTTAAGGCTAGCTTCAAGCAAAGTCCGGTTTTCTTCTACCATCGGTACAGGAGTGAGATTGCGATAATGCATAAGGCCTGTACCAGCCGGGATCAGAGTACCAATGATGACATTCTCCTTAAGACCAATCAACTGGTCGAGCTTGCCTTTGACAGCTGCATCGGTAAGCACGCGTGTTGTCTCCTGGAAGGAAGCGGCTGACAGCCATGAGTCCGTGGCAAGAGAAGCCTTGGTAATACCAAGCAGAATGCGCTTGCCGCTCGCAGGTTCGAGGCCTTCAGCGATCGCTTTTGCATTGGCATCTTCGAAGGTGAAGCGGTCAACAGTGCCGCCTGTAGGCAGGCTTGTATCACGAGCATCGTCCACTCTTACTTTGCGCATCATCTGACGGCAGATAATTTCGACGTGCTTGTCACTGATGTCAACGCCATTGTTATTGTAGACCTTAACAACTTCAGAGATGATGTAGCGTTCGACACCTGGAATTCCGCTGATACGCATGATGTCGTGTGGATTTACGGAACCATCGGTAATCAACTCACCGGCATCTACGTGGTCGCCTGAGCTTACCAACAACGTCGAACCGTAGTTGACCGTGTAGGTAATCGCCTCGAGATTTTCGTTGGTAATCGTTACCTCACGCTTGCGTTTCGCTGCATCCTGAACGCTGACCGTTCCCGAGAGTTCCGTCATGACCGCCTGGCCCTTTGGCTTACGAGCTTCGAAAAGCTCCTCTACACGAGGAAGACCCTGCGTAATATCCTCTCCTGAGTTCGCAATACCGCCCGTATGGAAGGTACGCATTGTCAGCTGCGTGCCGGGTTCACCGATTGACTGAGCTGCCATAATACCGACTGCTTCACCAATCACGGCCTCCTCACCTGTCGCCAAGTTGAGTCCGTAGCAGTGAGAACAAATCCCACGTGGAGAACGGCAAGTCAAAACGCTGCGGATAGAGGCTTTCTCTATACCTGCCTGCTGTATTTGCTCAGCCAATTCGGCAGTAATCAAGTGATTTTTCTCGACGATTACTTCACCTGTTTCAGGATGAATAATGTCTCTGCCGGCATAACGGCCGGCAATACGTTCCATCAAAGGCTTGATCATACGCTTGCTGACTGCAGATCCTGAGGTCAAAGCCGTGACTTCCATCGCCTCTTCACTGCCGCAATCCTTTTCGGAAATGATCACATCCTGGCTGACGTCGACCAGACGTCTGGTGAGGTAACCAGAGCCGGCCGTTTTAAGAGCCGTATCCGACAATGACTTGCGGGCGCCGTGCGAGGAGATAAAGAATTCCAGCACGTTCATGCCTTCGCGGAGGTTTGACTTGATCGGAATCTCGATCGTATTACCGGAGGTATCGTTCATGTTACCGCGCATTCCTGCCAGCTGCTTGATCTGAGACATCGAACCACGAGCACCTGACTGCGACATCATGGAGATTGGGTTATATGGATCCATGCTCTGCTTAAGAGCTTCCGTGATGTCATCGGTAGTTTTACGCCAGATTTTGATCGCAGCCTGAGATCTGCCTTCTTCGTTCAAGAGACCTCTCTGGTGCTGTTTGGCAATGTATTCAATGCGCTCATCCGCCTTTTGCAAATACTCTGCCTTCACCCCGGGAACGATCATGTCAAAGACACTGATCGAGATACCTGACTTCGTGGAATACTTGAAACCGGTTGCCTTCACTTCATCAAGAATTTCGGCCGTCTGCGAAATTCCGTTTACACGGATACAACGCTCGATGATGTTACCAAGCTTTTTCTTAGTAACCAGGAAATTAATCTCCAAGTCAAATTCGTGACCTTCTTCTGTACGATCGACATAGCCAAGGTTCTGCGGGAATACTTCATTGAATAGGAAGCGACCCAAAGTGGACTTGATCATACGGCGTATGTTTTTGCCCTGCTTGGTTCCTTCGAGTCTGATCGTAATTGGGGCGTGCAGGCCAAGCTCACCCTTGTCATATGCCATGACTGCTTCGGACAAAGAAGAGAAAATTTTACCTTCACCCGGCTGTCCGGCTTTTTCGATGGTCAGATAGTAAATACCCAAAACCATGTCCTGCGTAGGCACTGTGACAGGTTTACCGTCCTGGGGCTTGAGCAAGTTGTTTGAGTGCAGCATAAGGAAACGGGCTTCTGCCTGTGCTTCAGCGGACAGCGGGACGTGAACAGCCATTTGGTCACCGTCAAAGTCGGCGTTGAAAGCTGTACAAGCCAGCGGGTGCAGCTTGATGGCGCGACCTTGTACCAGAACCGGTTCAAAAGCCTGGATACCTAAGCGATGGAGCGTAGGTGCACGGTTCAGCATAACGGG
>JAAYZH010000365.1 GCA_012514965.1 Clostridiaceae bacterium
CTTGCGGGGTGAAGCTACCGGTCGCCGTATAGAGGTTGTTGAATACGGTGTCTGTCGGCTGGTCATAGACCACATTCAGAGTGCCGTCACCTTTGTCACTCACGGTCACCACATAGGTAACCGTCATCGTGTCATAGACTACGCCACCCAGCGTGCCGCTCTTCTCGGTGATCGTGTAGGTATGGACGCCTACATTAGCCAGGGTGTATGGTAGTGCCGTGAAAGGAATCGAGCCGTCGGCTAGATTCTTCACGGTCTGCAGTACGGTTGCGCCTTCTTTGAGCTCGAACTCGAACTCGTCGGCTGCCAGTGTTCTGCCGGCCAAAACCTTCGTCACACTCGGCATGAATCTTCCGGTCGCTGTGTAGACGTTGTTGAAGACGGTATCAGCCGGGGTCGGATAGGTGACTGCCAGCGTTCCGTCGCCATTATCAGAGACCGTAACGACATAGACAATCGCTTCATCATCCTGACTCACGCCTTCCAGGCTAGCCATCTTCTCCGTGATGGAATAAGTATGGACTCCGACATCGGCTTCGGTGTAATGGATGGCAGCAAACGGAATTGAACCATCGGCCAGATTCTTCACGCTCTGCAGAAGCGTCGCGCCCTCGCGCATCTCGAACTCAAACGCATCTGCCTCCAGGGTTTTGCCGGTCAAGACCTTCGTCACACTCGGTGTAAAGCTTCCAGCCGCGCTGTAGACGTTATTGAAGATCCTGTCAATCGGCACGTCGTAGAGGACGTCCAGTGTACCGTCGCCCTTGTCCGAGACCGTCACAATGTAGGTAACGGTCATGCCATCGTAGGTTACGCCGGCCAAAGCACCGCCCTTCTCCGTGATCGTGTAGGTATGCACACCTACATCGTCCAGAGTATAGTGAATCGCTTCGAAAGGAATCGAACCGTCTGCCCGATTCTTGATGGTTTGCAGCACAGTGTCGCCTTCCTTGAGTTCGAATTCAAACATGTCAGCTGCCAAAGTTTTTCCGGCAAGCTGTTTAGTCACGGAAGGTGTCCAGCTGCCCGTTGCTGTATAAAGCTTGTTTGTAATCACGTACTTCACAGGACTGTAGCTGCCGAACATATACTGTGTCCAGTTGCTTGGTTCCTGGAAGTTGATGTTATAGTTCGTCACGAATCCTGTGACAGGATCAATCGTGAAGTTTACGCTGAGGTAACCCTTGTTCGGGTCAGCAGGATCGAAATCATAAGCCGCGATCGGTCCTGAATACCAGAGGAACTTTGTCGGATCACTGACGTATTCTTCATCGACCTTGTGGAACGGCCCCGCATCAGGAGCTGCTGCGACAGCCTCCAGCAAGGCAAGACGATCAGCCTCTGGCATGGCTGACAAAGTCCAGACGATGTACGGATTATTTGCTGTCGGCTTCATTATGAAGAACGAAAGCTTGGGGTAATTTGCATAGCTTATGTTGTTCGGCGTTACGCGGTTATCCAAGGTCAAGACTTGATTAATCTCCAGAATGGATATCTGTACATAACCGGATGGCAGTGTTTCCCGAAGGTAATAGGTACCAGCCGGATCAGCAACAGCAGGGATATCTGCCCAAACAAGCGAGTAATGATTTCCGGAATTCAAAACACCCGTCTTAACGATCTCATCATTGGATTGTTTACGTAGTTCTACCGTAATCGGTCCCGGTATCGTACCAGCCGGGAGGTTTTGCCATTCCTTATGCACTTCTACTGTGATGAACGAGGTAGCGGCTTGGCTTGTTTCCATCGTATTAAGGTAAACATCTGGAGCTTGGACCGACATAGTCGGGTCTCCTGTCACCTCTGCTGCAGAGAGCAGTTTGCCATTCAAGCCTAATGTGCCAAACAGCATAGCAGCAGTTACCATGACTGCCATTAATTGTTTGAAAGTTCGCGATTTCATATGCAGTACCCTTCCTATCATGTATACAAAGTGTGGGAGTACTCGCGATGTATGCGGCCTTTCTTCGCTTATCAATACTGGCAAAGGTCATTCGTCGCCAAGACCGGTCCCTCCCCCGGATCAGCTCTGCTTCTCCCCCTCTTCGACCGCACATGTTGTTGAATTTGTTGTGACCCTGCAACGTTGTTGCCTGACAGAGGATCAGGGGTAATCTGCGATCCTCCGTTAGCCACATCGAATGCTTCTGTTTCTGACGATTCACTGAATATCAATTTTGTTCTGACCTCCCCTCTTGTCAGTTTCGAATATCGTGTGGAGCTGATGCAACGATCGATTGCTCGCTTCTTGGAGACAGCACTTATTTTTTGTTGCGACGCTTCAGAACAATCAGCCCGATAGCAAGCAGTAACAAGCCGCCTCCGATAATATAAGCAGAGATTTTTTCTCCGCCGCGGGCAACTTCCAGAAAAATGCTATGGATGTTTTGGCTGGATAATGTATAGCTTGGCGCAATTAGTGAGAGATGTCTTGCAGCTTGTATTTGGCCGAAATTGGCAGAAGCAGCAAGTGCGCTTGGCCAAAAGAGTAAAAGCAATAAACCTGCAAAAGCAAAGACGCCCTTGAGCAGATTACGTTTAATTCGCAGACGATCTGTACATGAGTCACTATTCCTTCGCTTCATAGTGGTATCCCCCCTGACGTTCGCAAAACCAATCAACGTCAGCACTTATACCTATTACAATTATATGAGCCTGCGTTCTTCTTTACAGATTTCTTTGTTACCTGGACGGAATTTATCTGGTTTGCCTGCACATAGGGCACTAAAAATATTAGCTACTTTGCTGGAAACAGTATGTTAATTTAGTGAATTAACATATTTTGTTAATACTTTTTTAAGTTTTTTATCAATTGACTTGACTTTGTAATATGTGATTTATTTTAAGATTAACCTTGTTAGTTTATGATAAATCGAGAACCCTCGGGACGATTCACGCAACCGAAAGAGGCCCCGAGCGGGGTGAACCGCTCGGGGCCTCTGTGCCGTCTGCCCGGCCCACTCACCGGCGGGACAGGCTTGTATCTTTGCCTTTATTTCTGTTTCTTCTGATAACGCTTCTTATTCTTCTGCTGTACCACCACTAGTGCCGCAGCCAGGAGCATCAGGCCGGCTCCTTGCAGAGAGGCCAGCGAATTTTCACCGGTCTTGGGAACAGGATGATATTTGTTCGTGAAGGTCATAGCAGACACGACTTCGCCACCGGCCTTCTTGACGATGACTTCCTTCTTCAGGAAGTAGTCTACAAGGGTAATCGTGATCGTCATGGTGTAGCGGGTCTTGTCGATTTCGAAACGCTCGCTGCTGCTCGCAAGCTCGCTGATCTCGTAGACGTAGGTACCCACATCTTCGAACTCCATCAGGCCCAGGGTAAAGTCGCCC
>JAAYZH010000366.1 GCA_012514965.1 Clostridiaceae bacterium
AAGCTGCGAAGGCTGTCCTTCAGTGGGGCGTTGCCATGCGATCCAGGCTGAAGCGGAAGCGCAGAAAGGGGAGACTAAATAATGGAACTCATGAGTATTTTATTTGTCGCTATCCTGGTTGAAAACTACGTTTTCATGCAATATCTGGGTCTTTGCCCTTTCCTTGGTGTTTCGAAGAAACTCGAAACCGCCATGGGCATGAGCTTTGCCGTAATCTTTGTTATGGTATTGGCCTCTGCTGCTACCTGGCCTATCAACAAATACATTCTGGTGGAGAATAACCTCGAGTATCTGCAGACACTGATCTTTATATTGGTTATTGCTTCTCTGGTTCAGCTGGTCGAAACCTTCCTCAAAAAGTATGTGAAATCTCTGTATAAGTCACTGGGAATCTATCTTCCGCTTATTACGACAAACTGTATTGTTTTGGGTGCTGTTGTGCTTAATGCTGACAGATCCTACACATTCATGGAATCGATGGCGAACTCTGTTGGCGGCGGTCTTGGTTTCATGCTGGCCATGTTTATGTTCAGCGGTTTGCGTTCGAAAATCGATGAAGCCAATATTCCGAAGTTCTTTGAAGGTCTGCCGATCACGCTGGTAGCTGCCGGTCTGACTGCGATCTCATTCCAGGGCTTTATGGGCGTTGCCGACAACCTGTTCAAATAAGGAGGACAATGAAGTGGATAGTGTAATTCTAGCAGCAATTGTTACAGGTACGTCAGGCTTGCTCCTCGGTCTCATTTTGGCAGTGTTTTCCAAAATCATGTATGTACCAGTGGATAAAAAAGTCGAAGAACTTCGGGCAATCATGCCGGGTGCAAACTGCGGCGCTTGTGGTCACACCACCTGCGACGGTTATTCGGAGGCGCTGGCGAGTGGTGCAGAACCTTTGACCAATCTCTGTAAGCCGGGCGGAGCAGATGTCGCAAATGCCGTAGCGGCTTATCTCGGCCAGGAAGCTTCGGAAATTCTGGCCACCACTGCTATGGTCATGTGCCAGGGCAACAATGACAACACGCAAAAACGCGTAGACTACGTCGGTATCACAACGTGCACAATGGCTGCCCAGCTTGAAGGCGGAGACGGCGCTTGCCGATTCGGTTGCCTGGGCTACGGTGATTGCGTCACGGTTTGTCAGTATGATGCTATCCATGTTGTGAACGGTGTCGCTGTTGTGAACCCCGCTGCCTGTACTTCCTGCGGAATGTGTATCAATATATGCCCCAAACATATTATCGATCTAATTCCTATGGAGAAAGCATCCTCTATGGTGCTCTGCAAGAACGAAGACAAACCTGCTGACGCGAACAAAGTCTGCAAAGTCTCCTGCTTCTCTTGCCGCCGTTGTGTAAAAGCTTGTCCGGAGCAGTGTATTGAGATTGTCAACAATCGCGCGGTGATCGATTACGCACGCTGCACAAACTGCGGAAAGTGTCAGGAAGTCTGTCCACATTCGTGTATACTTTCACTGTATCCAGGAGGAGTTCCTGCAGAATCTGTAAACGCGAAGGCGGTTTAGTGGCGGTTTCATGACAGAACAATCAACGAATCGTCCCGTTTTGTCCAACAAACGGGACATAATTATTCTTATGGCACTCTTGGGAGTGTTTGGTCTCTGGCTGCTCTGGTCCTACGTGGTTGCGCCCGCACTTGACGAGGATACAGAGCTTGCTTATGCTTGGGTCTATCATGAAAATACCTTACTCGAGAAGGTCGCACTGGATGGAGAAGTCCGTGTTTGGAATCTAACTGTACCAGATGACCCGGATATCGAGATGGAGATCAGCAGCCACGCCGATCATTCAATCAGCGTAACCGCCTCAGATTGCCCGGATAAGGTCTGTGTGCATACTGGCAAGATCCACATGAAGGGCCAGAGCATCGCCTGTCTACCGAATCATGTGATCGTTAAAATCGGAACAGAGGAGGCGCCCGGAGGCCTGGGTGTAGATGGATGAATCAATCGAAGCAATCACCGCCAATCCGCAGAGCCGGCGGTCACCAGCAGATTACGATGCTGGTACTGCGCGCAATACTTTTGTCCCTATCCTTTGTCCTGAGCGCACTAGATCATAGCTTACCCAGCTTTGTTCCCGGTGTGCCTGGCATGTCCCTGGGTCTAGCGAATGTAGTTGTGCTCTTTGCGCTGCTCTTTCTGAACTGGAAAGACGCAGTCTTCATCACTGTCACCAAGAGTATTTTTGTCTTTTTTCTAAGAGGACCCGTTTCTCTTTTGCTTAGTGTGTCAGGCGGTCTGCTCGCTTTGTTTGTTGAAATCCTGCTTTGGAAGCTCAGCCGCGGTAAAGTCTCTTTGATGCTGTTGTCAGCAGCAGGCGCAATGTCCCATAATGTGGGCCAAATCATCGCCTACGCACTCTATGCCAGAGTTGCCGTCTGGATATTGATCCCACCGTTGGCGGTCATGGGCATTGTCTCCGGCGTAATCACAGCGATCGTTCTCAAGGCAATCTATCCCTTTATGGAACGTTGGTTTCGTACGCACCGTTCCTATGAAGGCGAAGGGACCCAATGAATGTCTACTCACAAGCCGTTTGAACGGCAAAACGTCTGCTTGCGGCCTCGCACTTTGCTCCGGTCGTTGGTTCTTTCGCTTTTCCTGATCATTTTTTCCGGCTGCTCTGCTAGCCCGCAGCAAACTGAGAAAACCGTACAGGCTTATGAAGTATCGTGGTTTCAATACTTTGACACGCTTATCCAAGTAACTGCCTACGCCGACTCCGAAGCGGAGTTCCAGACTTTGGCCCGACTGATCGAGACTGAAACAAGTATCTGGAATCGATTGCTGGATAATTATCATGCGTATTCCGGTGTCAACAATATTTACACACTCAATCAAAAAGCGGGGACAACAGCAGTTGAGGTCGATCAACGAATCATCGACATCCTGCAATTCGGGCAGGACATGCACAGCAAGACACTAGGAAAGACTAATATTGCCATGGGATCCCTGACGCAACTTTGGCAAACGTATCGCGATGATGCCCGGAGCAGGGAAGATATGCAAGGCGAGCTTCCCGAAGCAGAAGAACTGCAAAAGGCAAGCAGCCATGTCGACCTAAGCCAGCTCATAATTGATGACGACAAGAATCTTGTACGTTTCAAGGATCCCTTGCTCAAGCTTGATCTGGGTTCTATAGCCAAAGGCTATGTAACAGAATCGCTCAAGCAGCTGCTCCTCAGCAAAGGGTATGACAACATCTTGCTAAATTGGGGAGGCAATCTTCAAACCATTGGCGCGAAAGAAGATGGCACACCCTGGCGTCTGGGTGTCAAAAATCCCTTTGAAAATCCCA
>JAAYZH010000042.1 GCA_012514965.1 Clostridiaceae bacterium
ATACCTGTTCCGACATATTTCTCGAGCACTTCAAAATTACCTTCACCAAAAAAGGATTCAGCAAGAGCAGCAGCCATATAGTAACGCGTGCCGGCAGCATAAGCCTGCTCAGTTTTTGCGTTGGCTGTCGAGGCGGCCTGCTCGTTGAGCTCCAGAAGCACATAATCAGCCTCTGGATTCACACAGAGCGCGACGTTTGAAGGAAGCGTCCACGGCGTGGTGGTCCAGGCCGCAAACCAGGTGTTATCTCCCTCGGCCTTGAAGCGCACGAAAACAGAGGTCTCCTTGACATCTTTGTAGCCTTGCGCAACTTCATGGGAAGATAAGGCCGTGCCGCAGCGCGGACAGTACGGAACGACTTTATAACCGTTGTACAGCAGACCTTTGTCCCAGATCTGACGCAGTGCCCACCACTCAGACTCAATGTACGAATTCTCGTAAGTAATGTAGGGATGCTCCATGTCTGCCGAGAAAGCCAGGCGATCGGAAATCTGTTCCCACTCGTCCTTATACTTCCAGACACTCTTCTTACACTGATGGACAAAAGGCTCGATCCCATACTCCTCTATCTGAGGCTTGCCATTGATTCCAAGGATCTTCTCTACTTCAAGCTCAACGGGTAAGCCATGTGTATCCCAGCCGGCCTTAAATTCTACGTGATAGCCCTTCATGCGGCGATAACGCG
The DNA here is from genome assembly GCA_012514965.1 of Clostridiaceae bacterium. Classification (GTDB taxonomy): domain Bacteria; phylum Bacillota; class Clostridia; order Saccharofermentanales; family Fastidiosipilaceae; genus JAAYZH01. Next base: position 686 of record JAAYZH010000042.1, read on the forward strand.
GGATAATATCCTTGATCGAACGTGTCAAAACGTGTCCGATGTGCGGCTTGCCGTTCGCAGTCGGCGGCCCGTCATACACCGTGTACACTTCCCCGCCGTGGTTCATGTCGATCAGCTTATGTGATAGATCCATTGTCCGCCAGGAGTCTAAAATCTCCAGTTCCCGGTCCGTGAACTTCATGTCCGAATTAATTTTACGATACATACAAAGCCTCCTCTTGCCCCAAAAAAGAACAATTCAATACAAAAAAGCGTCCCCATCGGGACGCCTCAAGTGACGTGGTACCACCCGATTATTCTGTCGTCGAAAATTCCGGCAGAATACTCATCAGTCTTAACGGTGCAGCCATTACGGATTACCGGCTGCTTCTCCCCTCCCATAGAGAATCGAAACAGCAGCTCACGGGTGATCTTCGTCAATCAGTGCTCGTCACAGACCTTGCAGCCAGGGATCTGTTCTCTGGAGACACACCGAATACTACTGTCCCGATCATCGCTTTTATACTTTAGCAATTATAGTGGCTTGTTCTTCCACAAGTCAAGGAGCGGCGGCCAGTAGATTGTCGAGATTCTCTCGCATTAGGTCTACATAATCTTTGCCATCGGCTAATTCTTCGGCTCCCGGAGCGTGGATCGTGTGCAGGGGCAAGACGGTCGCACCTATTTCACCTGCCAGCACATCAGCTAGTTTCGAGCTGCTGCCTGACTCGTAGAAAATGACTTTTGCTCCCTCCGATCGGGCTGCAGTCACGAGCTCTGCAAGGCGTTCAGGGCTGGGCTCCTGCTCGGTAACCATACCTGAGATCCCGAATTGAACCAAGTTGTATTCATCGGCCAAATAGCCAAAGGCTTCATGTGTGATGTAAAAATGATCAAGACTGGAAGCAGATAATTCCGTGCGAAATTCTTTATCGAGCTCCAGAAGCTCTGATTTTGCCACCTCAAAGTTTGCTTGATAGCGTGCACTGCCTTCAGGATTTACCTCAATGAGACCATCCCTGATATTCTCTAGCAACTCGATGGATCGCAAAGGACTTAACCACACGTGTGGATCGAATCTTCCGTGCTCGTCCTCATCTTCGGGTTCGTGTCCGCCTTCGTCTTCGCCATGTTCCGCATGAGCCTCGCCTACAAGAAGTTCGACTCCTTCGGCTGCCTCGATGAAAAACAAGTCAGCACGGTCTTCCTGCAAGGTATTCTTAACAGAATCAAGCCACTCTTCCATACCTGCCCCTAAATACACAAGCACGTCAGCAGAATACAGATTCACCAAGTCACTGGCAGCTGGTTCGAAATCGTGTGATCCCGCGCCGGGCGGCATGATATTGATAACAGTATCTTCACTGCCG
>JAAYZH010000043.1 GCA_012514965.1 Clostridiaceae bacterium
ATAGATCTACTACGACAATTTCATATTCACTTTCCGTAAACAGAGCGCTGCCAGAAGGTTTGAGACCGTTGATGACATCATATTTCTGGACCTCCACGGGAGCCGTAATGGCTCTATTCTCATACGCAAAATCAAATTTCAGAACCTGGCTGCTCCTGTCTGGAACAACGGCAAATTCTTGCCGAGGAAGATCAGACATCAAGTATCCGGCCGGCGCCTCTACTTCCACAATGGTGTATAAACCATTGGGGTGAAGAAGTGGATGTTCGTGAGAAGTTGTTTTGCCAGATCCGTCGGTCGTCAGGGTCTCCAGGACCATACCTGTGGGGTCTCTTAACTCGAAGACCGCTCCGGCCAAAGGATTGCCAGTCGCTTGATCGGTTTTGTGAACAGTTGCGGAGAACACTTGACGGGCGTTCGTTAAAGTACCGAAACTCAAAAACAAATGGCTGCCGCTCTGGTCTCCACTCAAGGTGATTTCCCCTGCCAAGGTATCGTCGGGCAGCCTGTAGCCCAGCGCCGGGAGAATCTCATAGATACGATAGCTTCCCAATGGCAAAAGGCCCGACCTCGCTGTACCCTGGGCGTCAGTCTCGACAGTCTTTACCACGACTCCGCTGCTGTCCCTGATTTCAAAACGCACGCCTGCCAAGGGTGTCCGATCAGTCTCATCGAGCTTGAGTAAATGAAATTCGCCCTGCTGGCTATCATTGGCAAAGACTAGGGTTGAGACGAGATTTGCGGCCGATTTATCAGCTGTGAATGTCACAGTCCGGCTCGGTTCTGCGCTGAGCAGATGTCCCTGTGGAGCCTTTGTTTCAGTGATGCTGTAAGTACCCAGAGCCAATCCGCTCAAGGTTATGCTTCCGTCAGCTCCGGTCAGGACACTTCGCGAAAAACCATCGGGTCCGCCGATGAGAAATTCAGCTCCAGCCAAAAATGCTCCTGTAGGTCCTTGCTTGACAATTTTTATGGCTGCAGTTTGATGCACATTCGTAAACGTCAGGCTGCCAGTAATCTTCTTGCCGCTGCCGTCACCCAGAAGAGTGATTTCTTTGGCAGAACTTGTGTCCAGAAGATAACCAGTGGGTGGACTAGTCTCTGTCACATTATAGGTGCCAAGTTTTAGATCACCGAGTATTACGCTGCCGTCGCTGCCTGTTGTCACGCTTCGTGTGAATCCCTCCGGACCGGTCACAAGAAATTCGGCTCCAGGCAAGAGCTCTCCTGTACCGCCCAACTTACGAATAGTAAGTTCGGCTGTCTGCGGAAGGTTTTCAAAAATAAGTTGTCCGGTCAGCGCAAGGCCACTGCTGTCACCTGAAAAGCGAATCTCTTTTGTGCTGTTTGGGTCCAGAAAGTAGCCTGTAGGCGGACTGATTTCTTTCACCTCATAGCTGCCGAGCGGAATGTCAGCAAGGACTGCCTTGCCATCCGCTCCGGTTACGACCTTGCGCGAAAAAGCATTGGCTCCGGTTACAAGGAATTCAGCCCCTGCAAGACCCTGCCCGCCTGGTCCCTTCTTAACTAGAGATAAGCTGGCAGTTTGCCGCAGATTTTTGAAGCTGAGCTCTCCGGTTACGATATTTCCGCTGTCGCTGCCAACAAGTGTGACTTCCTGGCTTGCCGGGGTCGCTAAGAGATACCCCTGCGGCGGAACGATCTCTGTGACTTCATAAGTACCCAAGGTCAAACCTGTAAGGCGGACGCTTCCATCTGCACCACTCGTGACTTCTCGCGCAAAACCATTTGGCCCAATTACACTGAATTTGGCTCCAGTCAGACCGCTCTGTGTCTCTGCATCCAGCTTGCGGATCAAGAGTTCGCCTGTTTGCGCCTGATTGGTCAAAGACACAGAGGTGCTTTCCGAAGGGCCAACGACTGCTGAGACACTCAATTCTGTGTCTTGCTCGTATCCGCTCGGGGCCTTGAGCTCAATAATACGATATTCCCCTACAGGCAGTTCAGAGAGCAGAGCCTGGCCGCCTGCTGTTGTAAAGCTTGTTGCAGGACCGGATGCGTCGAAGCGATAAGCTCCGGCGGAAATCGCCTGGAGTGTAACGAGCTGGCCTGCTGAATCACGCAATTCAAATAAGGCACCATCCAGGGGTCCGCCTGTGCTGTCCTGTTTGCGGAAAATAATTTGGCCGTTCGTCAAGGCTTCAACTTGAATACTGAAATTCAACGGATCCCTGAGCATAAATTCCCCGACGCGCTGACCGCTGCTGTCGGCAGCAAAGATCAGGGACGTCGCTTCAGTCTTTACATCAGGATATTTCATGAACTCGATTTTACCCGAACGAATATCTTGTCCCGCTTGTAAAGTCACTACATTAGCAGCCAGCGAAACTTTCACACCTGTCAAATTCGCAGCCACCTGAGAACCGTTGACTACAGATGAAGCATCTACCAAGCTCAACGTTTCCCCGGTCTTGATCGTAATGGTCTGCGTCGACGGATCA
>JAAYZH010000044.1 GCA_012514965.1 Clostridiaceae bacterium
GGTTGCGATTTTGGCCGCAACAATACTCACTGCTTCGTGTGGCAAAAACCAAACGATGCCGACGTCAACGAACAGCGAATCACAGATGTCTACAACGGTTGCGACGACCAGCACGCAAGTCACCTCTTTGGTAACCCCTACAGTAGAAGCGACCACTCAAGCACCGACCCCGATCCCGACGACAGTTGCGACGACGGCAGCCCCGACACCTGCACCTGTGGGTCTGGAGCCGGAGCGGACGAATTTGCGTGGAGAGCTGGCAGCAGAGGGACAGACTTTGGCCCGCCCTGTAGCGGTGATGATTGATAATCATCCAGACGCCAGGCCGCAAGCAGGGTTGCGGGATGCAGACATCGTCTTCGAGATCCCTGTTGAGGGTGGTTTGACGCGATACATGGCAATTTTCCAGTCGAGTACCCCGACGGTTGTCGGGCCGGTTCGCTCGGCACGGGATGCGTATTTAGATAGAATCCTCGAGTTTGATTCTGTCTACGTACACATCGGGGGTTCGCCGACAGCGGATGAGCGCCTTGCTACAGACAAGTATGAGGATATTAACGGTTCGGGTAGGGTGATCTGGCGAAAGAATGATACGGGTAAGGTGGCACCGCACAATGCCTATACGAACATCAGCCTGGTCCGGAAGTACATGGCGAATATTGGCTGGCATGAAGAGCCTGTGTACGAGAAATATACGTTCTATCAGGAAGGGCACCAGCCGGGCGGCGCACCGGCGAACCAAGTCGAGATCGAAGCGACTTCTGAGACCAGGACGGCTTATAAGTATCTGGCGGACAAAGGTGTGTACACACGCTCCAAGGATGGCAAGGAAGACCTCGATGAGAATGACAGCAAGCCCCTGGAAGTAACGAACATTCTGGTTCAGAAGACAGATATCACGGCTGGCTATGGCGGCTATCCGACATTGCGTCAGATCCCGATGATAGGCAAGGGTGATGGGTACTATATCAGTATGGGCGAAATCATCCCGATCACCTGGATGAAGGATCGTCTGGAAGGGCTGACTCGCTATTACAAGGTGGACGGTTCGGAACTGATTCTGAACCCGGGACAGACATGGATTCAGGTAATCGATTTGGCGATGGCTGTATCGGCGACGGACTGAGCGGATTGGTGCAGAGCTGAAGGCCGGCGTTTGCCTGCTCAACTCCGTGAGAGAAACGTAAGAAAGCCGCGTTGTCTGACAACGCGGCTTTCTTTTTATCAGGGATACAAGGGATTCAGCTCATCTGCGCCGGCTTGAAGATCGTTTCGTCCTTCACCAGCTCGGCTTCGCGTGTGAGAAGAGCGAGGTCCTCGGCCGTCAGCGGATTCTCGAGAACTTCATCGATGTGATCGAGCATGAAGCGGTAGTGGTCGATGTCACCCGGCGGAATCAGGGTGTGTGCGCCCTTCGAGAAGCCGTACTTCATTGCGGCGAGGGCGATGGCGACATCGTCACCTTCGGTGTCGAGCGGGCGGCACCAGGACTTCGGATAGCGTTTAGCTTCACCTTCGCGCCAGGTGCGATGGGCCAGGGTCTTCATTGCGAGCAAGCCTTTGTTCGATTCTGCGGCCTTCTCGGCGATGGCGTCACCCCAGCCTGTCGTGAGGCCAAGGGCCCAGTTCATGGGGAATAGGATAGAGTCGAAGTCGAACAGCTCCATAGCCTTGAGGGCAGCCTTCTCATTATGGACGGACATGCCGATGTAGCGGACCAGGCCTTGCTCGCGGGCCCAGAGGAAGGTCTCCATGGCACCGCCCGGTCCGAAGATCGTGTCCACTTCAGCCATCGTCGTGAGGGAGTGGATCTGATACACATCGAAGTGGTCGGTGTGCAGGGCTTCGAGGGAGCCGAGGAGCTCCTTGCGGCTGCCTTCGGCGGTGCGCTCAGTCGTCTTGCACGCAAGTACGATGTCATTACGGTACGGTTCGATCGCCGGCCCCATGAGTGCCTGCGCGTTGCCATAGGACGGAGCGACATCGAAATAGTTCACACCGCGATCGATCGCCTCCGCGATGTAGGCCTTCGTGGTTTCAGGCGTCTCGTTCATGTGAATGATCGCTCCGTAGACTACGGGGCTGATCATTAGTCCGGTTCTGCCAAATTGTTGCTTCTTCATGTTACTTCCTCCACATAGTGCTCACGGGCGACGAATTGCAACAGTAGGCAACCATTCATCGCGTATGAGCCTTTTAGGTATCGTATGTTTCCAGTATAGAGCTATACGAGAATTTTTGCAGTTTCGCCAAGGTTTTGGTCTGGTGGTTGGGCCGGGCTTTGGCCAAAACCAGGCTCACAGGATCCACTCCTCATCCTGCAGCTTCTTGTACTCGACGGCTGCGAAGAGAGCGGCGGCCAGGCCGTAGGAGAGATTGCGTCCTCGCGGGGTGAGCTTGTAACAGAGGGTGGGGAAGAGCTGCAAGGGGATGGTCGGAGCGCTGATTTCCGGCAGGAAGATGCCCCTAGGCGACACTTCGATGGCCTCGCTGACGGCTTCCAGTGCCCGCAGGCCGGGCTCCAGATAGCTTGGCGCCAGCAGACCGAGCCGTACACCATGGAGCAGACCGGCGGCGATCAGCGCGGTGGCGGACAGCTCGCGATAGGATTTCTTGTTAATGATCGTGTTGAAACTGCCATCGGAGTTTTGCCAGGGCAACACAGCAGCGGCGGTTTTGCGGAAAATGTCACCAATTGTCGGATATTCGGGGTGCTCTGCTCCGATGTTTTCCATGATCATAGGTAGGGAAGTCAGCACCCAGCCGTTGCCTCGGCCCCAGAAGCTGCCGTCGTTGGGGTGGGGGCGCCGGGCTTTGGCCCAATAGCTGTGCACCCAGAGGCCGCCTGCATCCTGCAGATAGCGCGCGTAGATGGCCGGCTGTCGAGCGGCGAAGTCCAGGAGCTCCGGGTCGTCTTGCTCTCTAGCGTAGAGTGAGGGGAAGACGGAGAACATCATGAGGCTGTCCACCCAGATCGAGGCGGGGTACCAGTGGCTCTCGAGACCGCGGCCCAGGTGATTGACGGCGTCCTCCAGGAGCCTCGGCTCGTGGCGCACGTAATGCAGGGCAGCCTGTGTCAGCGGAGCGAAGGCCTTGCTGCCGGTCCGCTTTTCCATGGCGTAGGTGATGAGAGCGGGGGCAATTCGGTCAGCGTAATCGAGCTTGGGGCTATGCTCGAGCCAGTACCGGCAGTAACGAGTGAGGAAGGGTGTATATTGGTCGGTGCCTCGATAACGGTCCAGTTCGGTTAGCGCATGGCCCAAGAGCGCCTGCCCCCAGGTCCACTTCATCTTCGGGTCGAGACGAGCCACCACATCGTCACATAGCGCGACAATTCGTCTGTAAGGATCGGCTTCGGGCAGCTGTGGGCTGCGTAGGTCGCAGAGGCGATCAGGCCAGTCTAGGAGGCGCTCCCGCCCGCCGACCTGCAGCGTGTACGCTTCCGGGTCCCGGGCCACCCGGCCAAATTTGCTCTCCAGTCGAGGGAACTGCCACTCCCGGGCTTCGCCATCGACTGTGAAGTCGCCTTTATACACTAGCTGATAGACGTGGTCGGCAAGACGCAGAGTAAAGGTCTGCCTCCCACGTTCGACCCGGGCAGCCGCACAAAGCGTCTCGAAAGCCGCGAAGCTGCCGTGCTCCGCAGCAGAGCCGGTGACACAGGCCCAAGCCGTGACTTTGCCGCGTTGGATGAGCTCTTCGTTATCTGCCGGTTCCAGCGCTTCGAGTGCAAGCAGGGCGACATAGCTGTTGCCTTGCCGGCCCAGCATACAGCGCGGATGGGGCATGCGTGTCTCGTCGAAATGCTGCTGCGGGAACCAGGCGTGGGTGTAGAGAAGTCGTTCTCGCTCCATGTAGCCACGACGCACAGAGAGGTCATAGACACAGAGGACGACGTTCCGGTCCTGCCGACAGTCCGGGAGTACGCCGTTGCCGACCCAGTAGGAGGGTGAGAAGTTACGAGCGTTATCCGCGAAGAAAGCGGCTCCGGGATGAGTCGTGAAGACTGAAACACCGCTGCCGATTGTGGCCTGCCAGATGTGCTGCTGATCCCCGAAAGTTCCGGGATGGTAGCGCTGAGCCGATGACAGCAGATAAGCAGGGCTGCGATAGCTGTAGCTGTTGACGCGCTGGATGGCGATACCGGAAGTCACCGGATTCAGAAGGCGTGTCACGAGCGGCAGCAGGCCCAGACGACTGACCAGCGGAATATCAAGCGCCCTGAGATCTTTGAGAAAGTCATTGCTGACAAGCTTCCATTCGCGATAGAGCTTGAGGGCTGTCTCGCAGGCCTCGGGATTCGTAAAGGCTTCCATGCTCCAGAGGTAGAGGCCGCGCCCGTTGACGTCATTAGGCAGGGGGAAGCAGTCGTCCACTTCACCCAGATCCAGACCCATGGAGGACTTCACCACTCCTAATTCGGCATCATGCGCGATGCGCAGGATCCAGGCCGGCAGCTGATAGCTCCGGTTCAGCAGGAAGTCCGCCGACAGCCGGCTGTAGTCGAAGGCGTGATCGGGATGAAAGGCGAAGGCGCGTTCGAGAATATCAGTGACATCCTGCTGTTCGGGGTACTTCTTTTGGCGTTCGTAACAGCGGCCGCTCGTCGACGCGAGGAGGCCGCGATAGTGATGGAGGGCCATGTCGAGGAGCAGGAGATCGAGGATGCGGCGGGCTTTGGCCGCGAGCAGCGGATCTTCGCAGCAGTCGATCAGGAGGGAGAGGGGGGCGATATCCTCCTCGTAGTAGGTGTTGGAATGCCACTCGACGAAGCCCAGGCGGAAGCGTGCTTCCAGCCAGATGTCCAGACGTTCGCGGGCTTTGGCCACATGATAGCGGCCCAAGCTGCCATCGTTGCGGAAAACACGTTCCGGAAAGAGCTGGCCGGCCAGATACTCGCAGGTGGCGAAAATCAGCTGGTGATTCTCGCTCCAGTAGCACATGCTGTCGACACCGGGCTCGTCCATCCAGTACTTGAAACCCAGAACCGTCGTCTCCATCCGCCGGAGCGTAGCGGGGCTGATGTGCTCTGCATAGAAATACAGCGACCGCACGATACACACCAGGCGGAAGTCCGCGCAGTCCAGGCGCTGATCGATGTAATCCAGAATGGCGTGGATCTGGCCCTCGTCCGCAGGCTCGCCGCGGTCGAGCCTGGCGATGTCGGGGAAGCAGGGCCGGGTCATCTTGATCTTCATTGGGATGTCGTGTGTTTGTTCCATAGCTTATTTGTACTTTTCGATGAGGGCCGCGACTTCAAGTTCTTCTTCGGCGGTCAAAGGTTCGGGCGTGATACCGTCCTCAAGGCGCTTGCCGAGGAAATATTTCACGCGTTTGGACAGTTCGGGGCGGAGGCCCATTTGTTTGGCCACCAGCCAGCCGATGGTGCCAAAGATCGCGAAAGCAAATACGAGGATCAGACGGATTGCCCAGACTGTGCCGGCCGGCTGGGCAGGTGCGGGAACGGTTTCCGTAGGATTAATGAAACCTGTGATACCAAGGAGGTTGCCGATCAGGAAGATCGTCATGGCCGAGCTGATCTGGCGGATGAAGGTCATCGTGGCGCTGTACGAGCCTGTGCTGCGCTTGCCTTCGACCAGTTCGCCGATGTCGACGACATCAGGGAAGATGATCCAGCTGAGGGTCATGGCACCGGCGTAGCCAAAGGCCGTGGCTGCGGTCAGCAGGTAGACGCCGATCACCGGCCCGCCGGCGGGATAGAAGCCTATCCCCATGGCCCCGAGCACCGCGAGCGGCAGCCCGAAACGAAAAATCTCGGTTTTGCTGATCGTGCGTACCAGACGATAGAAGATCGGCAGCATCACAAGCTGGATAGCGAGGAAGAGGCCCAGGAAGATGGTGGTGTTCAGACCTTTCACCACGTAGAGGCTGTAGTAAATAATAATGGCGGAGACGGTGTCGAGAGTCACGCTTTGCGTAAGGTAGAGGGCGACCATCTGGCGAAATATTTTCGTTTTCAGGGGCTCGAGCAGGGCGCCCGGTGTGACGTGGGTCTTTTTGTCCGCATAAGAAGCCCGTTCGCGGCAGACCAGACCGGCAATGAAGATGGGGACCGTGAAGACCAGGCCAAAGCCAAACACGACAATGAGATAGAAACGATTGACGGTGATCGCACCCTCCTGAAGCTGACGGAAAAAGATCGTGGGCAGGATCGTGCAGACAGCGGTGGCAAGCATGGAGAAAATTAGTCGGGTGACGTTGACCTTGTTGAGTTCGTCGAAGTCCGTACTGATTTCCGTACTCATGGCACTGTAGGCGATGGCCAAGGCGGAGGCGATCGTGGCGTAGAAGATATTGGTCAGGAGAATGTAGAGCGACTGCGCGGCCGGCGCGTCAAAGCGGACCGGCAGCCAGAGCAGCGCCATCGCCACGAGCAGAATCGCTGCACCAAAGAGGAGATAAGGCCTGCGCCTGCCCCAACGTGTACGGGTGTTATCACCGACGACGCCCAGAACAGGGTCGATTACCGCGTCCCAGATCTTCGCGAACATGAGCGTTGTGCCGGCCAGGCCGGGGTGGACGCCCAAGACATTCGTGAGGTAGACCAGGTAGAGGACGGAGATGACGGTCTGTCCGCCGCCGCCCCAGAGATCTGCCGCGGCAAACGTGAAACGTTCCTTGGCTGAGAATTCTTTCGTACGGGACATCGGGACCTCCAAGGTGTTTTCTTTGATTGTAACAGAAGCTTTGTCAGGTTGAGCCAGAGAACATCGCCGCAAGTTGAAAAACTTGTCGACTTTGTCCAGAAAACAGTCTTTTTACGCCTATTTCGCAGCCTGCAGTCTGCTACTATCAAATGTAAAACACAAGGCCCGCGATAAACGCTCAAGCAGAGGTGATACCATGGCCATCGAGCAGCCCGCTTACCGAGTCCTTCTCAAGGAAGGTGACTATGAACTTCGGCTCTACGAGCCGATGCTGACCGTCCA
>JAAYZH010000045.1 GCA_012514965.1 Clostridiaceae bacterium
CCCGAATCGTGGCAAAAAACCGAGTTGTGCGGCCACTCCGCTTGGATAACTCCGATTTTTGTCCCCAGAACTCCGAATCGTGGCAAAAAACCGAGTTGTGTGGCCACTCCGGACACATTCATCGACTCCATCATGCTGAAAGACAGCACCATGGAAGAGACAACTTCCTATACAGTTGTTTTCTGGGATGCCGCGAATGAGGTATACACCCCAGAAGCAACTTACGCAAATGAAACTGATATTGCCGCTGCATTGGCTGACTTAAAGGCAACTCCTGGTGTCAACAACACAACTTCCTACATCTCCAGCAAAGTTGCAAATACTACCATCGATTTCGACCAGCTCGGCAACTACGAGCTGACCTTCAACGTCGAGACCGTCCAGTCCGTTTCTGAGGCAGCGAGTGCTTGGCTTTCAGCCACTCCTCCTCCGACCACAGATCTTGTTACTAGCTTCCTCAATGGCTTCGTGATCACTACTCCTTAAGGCCTGTGTAGAGTTTGTACGCTATAAGGATTAATCCACGTACAACACAAAACGCAAGTCGAATCATTACCCCCTCACCGGACACCCACCCGGGTGTCCGGGAATTTTCAAGAAAGGAGGTGCAAGGCATGCGAGTACTGAAAACGGGCTTGGCTTTGGCCATCACAGCCCTCATGGTTCTTTCCTCTATAGGCACAGCGTCAGCGCAGGCCAGCACGGTCGTTACGACGACGACCGGCGGCTGGCTGACAGACCTGGACGGCAATCTGCTGCGGGATGGCGAAGGCTACTATGTCCTTACCATCAGCTCAGACAAGCTGGCAGGGGATGAGGTTCAGGTCGATCTTGATCGCTTTGCATCTCTCTTCCTTGATGATTTTCGCAACGTGTCGAGCGCGGCTTCCACGAAGAAGCTGAAGATCGTGAATCGCACGGGTCGGACTTTGACCTACAAGGACTATAGCTTCTCCACGGAGAATACCCTGCCCCGCACGGACAATATCTTCCGTGACTCGGAGGGCAGCTTCACCCACTCCATGGGCCGGGCCTACGGCTCTGCCTACGCGGCTATGCTCTCGAGCATCACGTCGCCGACCTATCGCACCGATCTCTGTCTGGATGTCCAGGGCTTCGACGGTAAGAACATTAACCTTCTGATCGCGAACCTGCGTCCTGTGAACAGCGCGGTCATGGATTTCTATGGCGTTGCCAATTCTTATGACATCTCGCTGCCGCAGATGCTGGCTCTGGACCAGAATCTTCGCGCAGCCGGCTATACAAGCTACGCAAACTACCTCAAACGCTACTACAACGTCGCGGACCTGCGCGACATCCCGCTCGCGGAGGCCTACAACGTCCTCGGTACGACCCGCGGCGCGCAGACCGGCATCACGAACTGGCGAGACAATACCATGGGCGGTAAGCCCATTCCCGCCGGTGAGGTGGGAGCTCTTGGCAGCTACTTCAAGGTCTGGGGCATTATGGATGTCAACGCGGACCCCGAGGACCGTGCCGAGTACCCCTATGTGCCGAACTACTTCATTATGGAGACCGACCCCGAGGTGCTGGCGTTTGCCTACGATTATCTCTACACCCACGGCATTCGTTTCACGCTGGATGACGCGCGCTATCCTTTCGACCGCACGGACTCCGAGGCGGGGAGAGGCGGCATCTATGGCATACGTTCCTATGTGGAGCAGGTGCCGGAGAACCGTGCCTATGTCGAGGATGTCCTCGGTACCGGCGAGCTGCGCAACGGCGAGGCGATCACCCTCGATCACGTAGCGGCGGGTCTCTATGTGCCCAATGCCTGGAACCAGAATCGTCTTTACGACTTCGGTTTCGGCCTGAGCTTCGCGGTCAAGCGTCTTCCGCTGGTCCCCGAGACCGGTGGCGGCGGCAGTGTCTTGCAGCAGGGTCTCCTGCTGGCCGGGACCGTCGGGGCAGGTGTCTGGCTGGTGCTGCGGGTGGCCAAACGCAGGCGTCCGAGTAACGATTCCAAGTAATAGTTCATCGTGGAGCGCCCCCAACCGGGGCGTTTCTGTTTTGTAAACTTTTTTCGGGCGTGTGATCTGCGTCGTCGGCGGGGCCAAAACTGTGGCATAATGCTCTAACAAATTTTTTGGGAGCCGAAAACTTCTTTGCGCACGGGCTCCGGAACGTTACTAACTGAGGTATTTCATCATGACAAAACAAGTGAAAATCACGACAGCCGCTGTGGCGGCCGTTGTAGCTCTCGCATTGCTCACAATCTTCTGGCTTGTGCCGGAGGTCATCCGCCCCCGCCTGGCTTACAACGATGCGGTCGAGCTCATGCAGAACGGCGACTACGACGAAGCCGTCGCGGCCTTCACCGCCCTGGGCGACTATGGCGACGTGGCTGCCCGCATCGCTGAGGTCGACCAGTATCGTGCCTACGAGGCCGCAGAAGCGCGCCTGGCCGCCCAGGACTTCACCGGCGCGATCGAGGGCTTCACGGCTCTGGGGAGCTTCCGGGACGCACCTGAGCGCCTGCAGGAGTCTCTGGACGAGCAGGCGTACACCGCAGCAGAAGCCATGCTGGCCGACGGCAAATACCAGAACGCAAACGCCGCCTTCCTGGCCATCAGCGGCTACAAGGACGCCGACGCCCGGGCCCAGGAGGCCCTGAACGCCCAGGCGTACAGTGAGGCAGGAGCATTCGTCGAGGCCGGAGACTATCACGAGGCCATCGCGCTCCTGAGCCGGCCTGAGCTCGCCACTTACAAGGACAGCCCTGCCCGCTTGGCTGAGGCCGTCGCGCTGATGGACGAAGCTTACGCGCGTGCAGAGGTCCTCCTGCGCGTCGGGAAGTACGAAGAAGCCATGACCGCTTTTGGCCGCTACCGTGGCTACCAGGATGTGGACGCCCGCATCGAAGAAGCTCGCAACCTGCTGGAGCAGGACAATACCGCCGCCTACACAGCCGCGGAAGCCCTGCTCGCCGAGGGGAAGTACGATGCCGCCGCCGCCGCCTTCGAGAAGCTCGGCAACTATCGGTTCGCCTTTGCCCGCGTGCCCGAAGTGCGTGAGCTCCAGGAAGAAGCCCGCTACGCCGACCAGCTCACCCGGCTCCAGGCCGGCGAGAGCTTCAGCCAGGAAGCCCTGACCGGGGCTCTTGGTGACATCCTCCAGAAGACCCTCGTGGCCCGCGGCGACGCGAACCCGATCGGGGCAGGGGAGAGCGACAACGAAATGCTTGCTTTCGCCGCCTACAAGTTCGAGGACGCCGACCTGCAGAAGAATGTCAGCGACTACATGAAGGGCATTCAGAAGGAAGCCGAAGCGCTGCAGTACGAGGGTACGGACACGGCCCGCTACGGCGCTCTCTGGTGGGAATCCACGCTGCTGCGCGCGCCTGCCGTCGTGAACTTCCAGAACCTCGGCCTCATCTCCCTGCCTGAGGAGATCTACACCGGCTACGCCGGCTTTGCCCTGCAAGATCGGATTTCGGATATTTTCGCCTCGCGATCACACCTCGCCTTCGTGCCCAGCAAGACCGCGAACATGCACGAGCGCAGTCTGTCGGTGGAGAACCACACCCTCGCGCGCCTCGAGAACGTCGTGCTGAAGACCAAGTGGAACGACCTGCCTGTCACGACGACGAAGGATGTCTGGGAGCCGGGCGAGACCTGGACCTTCACCATCCAGATCCCCTCGTCCTATGCCAAACAGACCGCGATCAGCTACACTGTAGCCCTCGAGTACGAGTCCGCCTCGTTTAAGTAGGGCGCTGCCGGCCAAAGTCCCCGTTCATGAGCGGCGTTGGTCCTCGCCTGCGTAGACGTGTGGTGGTTATACCACACGTCTATTTGTCTGCGGAGACTTGCTCATGAAGGATACTTTTCCCTGTGCATTATGGGTGAAAAGTAGGTAGATTATTCGTTATCTTTATCTGAGGGGGTGCGGTGGCAACAATCGCCGGTATTCGTCATTCGAGCGACTTTTTCGGTGGCTTGCTTTTTTCGTGATCCCGGACTCATTAATTGCTATAATAAGAATTATTCGTAGTTATGCTTAGTGCTTAAACGATACGAGGTACCACAATTATGGACCGCGAGAATCTGCAGCTTATCCTCAAAATCTACACTGATAATTTCGACTTCTTCGTCGAGCACGAGAACTATAAGTGGCTTGCCATCCAGCACTTCCAATCACGCTGGGAACCTGATGCGCCCGATTTTGGCGAAATGTTCTGGGAAGCCACCGCCGCCACCGATAACTTGATCGACAGCCGCTACGCCTTCCCGCGTTCCGGTATCGTTGAACTGGCTAAACATGAGCCCGACACCGTGCGCCAGCTCTTCGCCCATCTCTACGCCGACGATGGGGGCGATCTCATCGACCGCCAGGACCGCGTGAACGACTTCGTAGCCGACGCCGCCGTTCTGCTCGAGCGCTACGTGCCCGGCAGCTGGAAGATGAAGCAGGACCTGCGCACAGTCCTCACCTATCTCAACCTGCGTCACCCCGACGACAACTTCCTCTATAAATCTTCGCCTGCCCATGCTTTTGCGAAAATCGTCGACTTTGGCAACAGCTTCGGCAGCGGCAAATCCTTCAAGCTCGCCAACTACTACCAGATGTGCAACGAGCTGCTTGCGCATCTTCAGAACATGCCCTCCCTTCTGGATCTGAACCTAAGCCGACTGGGTGAGGCCACGTGGTCCGATTCGCAGCTCCATCTGCTTGCTTCAGACATTATTTATTGTGTCGGCAGCTATACCGAATTATTCCGTCCCGCATTTTTTACCAGCTTCGATCCCAAGACCAAAGCCGCCCGCGAGCACCAGGCGATTCTGGATCAGCACGGCCAGAATCTGGAAGCCATCCAGGCTGAGCTCGACGAAGTGCGCGAGGCGAAAGCCGACCTCGCCGCTGCTTACGATCTCGTCGGTGTCGTCCTGCGCCACCGCAGCTGGGGTGCCGGGACTGTTCTAGAGGAGGACGGCGACAAATTACGAGTGCGTTTCGCTGTCGGTGACAAGCGGCTGCTCCTGTCGCACCTGGTGAAGAATGGGCTGGTGGACGTCATTGCTGATGTGCCGGTGGTGAAGCAGGCGGATGCTGACACTCTGAGCGAGGGAACGATCGATCCGAATCGACCTTCGGGTGCCGCGGTCAGACCGGAGGATGACAAGGCCAAAGCCGCCGCTGAACTTAAGGAATATTTCATTACCTTAGTCGGGCTTCTTAAAGAGGAAGATCGCCTTGTGAAGGAACTTACAGTGGCCAATGCTGAACGACGCATGGCTGAGTGAGGCCAGCCGCTGACCTACGCCACAGCCGTCCTCCCGATCCAGATACTTACCGAACTGACAAGGCAGCCCGTCGGGCTGAAGCGGAATTTTGGCAATAGTCTGTATCTAGTAGTAAAATGATGGTACATATCACAGCCCCGCACCCAGCTGCCCCGCAGCCCGCAAGCCCACACCACACCACAAGGAGGTACCCCATGACCGAAGAGAGAATGCATCCATCCTTTGACGGCACTCTGCTGCGCATGCGCAAGGACACCGTCGCCGATCCCAAGGCAGTGCTGGTGATCGCCCATGGCCTTTGCGAGCACCTGAATCGCTACGACTACTTCACCGAACAGCTGAACGCCGCCGGCTACAGCGTCTATCGCTACGACCAGCGCGGCCACGGCAAGTCCGAGGGCGCGAAGGTCTTTTTCTCCGACTTCCGCGAGATGCCGAACGACTGTGAAGCTATTTTTGAGCTGGCGAGAGCCGAGAACCCCGCCAGTAAGGTGTTTGTTTTTGGCCACAGCATGGGCGGTGAGACCGTCACCTTGTTCGCCACGATGTACCCTGGCCTGGCCGACGGGATTCTCCTGTCCGGCGCCCTGACCCGCTACAACAACCCGCTCATGGGCAGCGACTTCCCGATCCAGGCCCCCGCCGACCACTACGTCGACAATGCGCTGGGTGGCGGTGTGTGCAGCGATCCGGCTGTGGTCGAGGCCTACGTCGCCGATCCGCTGGTCGAGAAGAGGATCAGCATCGGGCTGATCAATCAGATCCATGAGGGCGTCGAGTACCTGAGGGCGAATCCGCAGCTGTTCGTCGATCCTGTGCTGATCATGCACGGCGCTGACGACGGGCTGGTCTCCTACAAGGACTCCCTGGCGCTGTTCGACGAGATTGCGGCGACGGACAAAGCCCTGCGCATCTACGCGCAGCTGTTCCACGAGATTTTGAACGAGCCCAGCAAGGACGAGGTGATTGTGGATGTTTTGCTGTGGCTGGGCAAGCACCTTTAGGGTGGCGCAATCCCGCTGTTGCTCACGGCTGCACTGCCGCTGAGGCAATCTGCACCGATGATCCCTTAAATGAGGCACCCCGCGTGTTGGTTTCGGCTGGCGCGGGGTGCTTTTTGTTGTGCGGTGGACAAAATTTACGTTATTCCAAGCCGCAGGCGAAGCCACTGAAAAAGTCGCTTGAGTGGCAACATTTGCCGCTGTACGTCCTCGCCGCACGAATACCAGCGAAAGTTGCCACATACACACCCGGAAATGGCAACATTTGCCGCTGTACGTCTCCACCGCACGAATACCAGCGAAAGTTGCCAC
>JAAYZH010000005.1 GCA_012514965.1 Clostridiaceae bacterium
CGCGTCAAGAACTTCTACTCGGCAAGGGTATTGCGGTGCCAGACCTATTCGCCAAAACGCTCCCGCGCCTCCGCTTGCAAAGCCACAAGCTTGCGGGTATACCACAGATACTTCTGATAGCACTCGCCGTACGCGTCATGGCGCTCACCTGAATACGAAATCACACGCAGCTCCGGAGCCTCAACGGACTCGCCGCCAGCACCGGCCAGCAGGACAGCGCCCAGACAGCTGCTGTCCTGCTCGTCGGCGCCGTACAAGTCGACACCGAAAATATCGGCCATCATCCCAGTCCAGACCGGACTTCGCAGAAAGCCGCCGGAAGCAATTACCTTCGTGCTCTTTCCGGCCAGGCTTTGCAGCCGCTCCCAGACTTCCCGAAGATTGTAGAGCAAGCCTTCCACGGCAGCCCGCAGCAGGTGTGCCTTCGTGTGAAAAGCGTTCAGCCCCTGGAACGAAGCGCGGAGGCGGCCGTCCCAGTGTGGGGCCCTTTCGCCAAACAGGTACGGCACGAAGAGCAGCCCATCACTCCCAATCGCAATCTGGGGAGCGCTCGCTTCCAGGGCCTCGTAAATCTGCCCCTCGCCCCCATAGAGTATTCCGTCCAGCCACTGCAGCACGTTGCCGCCGTTGTTGATCGCGCCGCCGATTACCCATTTGCCCCGCGTCAGGTAGTAACAGAAGGTTTTGCCCTCAGGATCGAACAAGGGCTCTGCAACCGTCATGCGCACTGCGCCGCTGGTCCCAATCGTGACAGTCGTCTCGCGATCGCCCAGGGCAAAGCCGCCCAGATTCGCCAGGCAGCCGTCGGAAGCGCCGGGCACAAGCTGCAAGTCCAGGGGCAAGCCCAGCTGCTGCAGGAAGTCCCGGTTGCGCACGGGGATCCTGGTGTCACCGTCTAGCGGGACAGGCAGCAGGTCCGAGCTGATCTCCAGATAGTCCAGAGCCTCCCGATCCCAAGCCAGTTCACGTAAATTGAACAGACCTGTAGCCGAGGCGAGCGAATAATCACAAACATACTCACCGCAGAGGTAGTGGAGAATGTAGTCTTTGATACCTATGCACCGGGCGGCCTCATCCAGGAGAGTCGTATGCCGCTTCAACCACAGCAGCTTAAAGAAAGGGCTCATCGAGTGGACAGGCGTGCCGGTACGCCGGTAGTGCGCCAGCCAGTCTGCAGTGGCCTTGAAGGCCTCAACCTCCACCACCGCGCGATTGTCAGACCAGATGATGCTGCGTGTCAGCGGCCTGCCCTCACCATCGACCAGAATCAAACTGTGCATGGCGCCCGAAAACGCCAGCAGTTCAACAGAGTCGCCCGCCGTCGACACAGTGGCGAGAACCTCTCCCAGCACCTGCTTGAAGGCCTGCAAGACTTCGTCCGGATCCTGTTCCGCAAAGCCGAGCTGCTCGTGATAGGTCTTATAGGTTGCGCTCGACGCTGCAACAGGAGTCAGGGCCTCATCGTAAAGCACTGCTTTCGTATTCGTCGTGCCGATATCTATGCCGATTCGATAGCGCATGGCTCCCCTTCCAAGTGAAAAATCTTCATCTAGTTGCCGAAACGCGGCGTGGTCTGCGCAGCTTCCTTCGCTGGCATCCAGGTATATGTCAAGATCACCGCATACTCCGGCGGAATACCCATGCCATCCGCGATCCCGATACCGGCTTCCAGCACATGCTCCTCGGCCCCGTAGCGCACTGTCATGCCGGCAGGGACACGCTCGCCTGGCGGCGGCAGCGGGCTCATGACAAACTCTTTGACACTTCCCGGCTCTCTGGTCGCGGCGACCTTATACCCCAGCGGATCCTGATACTCAACGTAGGCAAATGCGACATAGTCACCGTCGCGGTCAACGAAGCTGTTCTCCTGCATCGTGGCCTCGAAGTGCAGGGAGCCTTCCAAGCCCGGTTCAAAGACCGTAGGATAACGCAGCGTGGCAGCCGCAGTCTGTTTGCCGCTAATCGTTTCCTTACTGCACTGAATACTCAACTCGCTGGCGCTCACCGACAGCGTCACTTCGACATCATAGATATTGTATTGGCTTACCGTGCCGCCGCTCAGGCTGCCCAGCTGTTTATTCGCCTCGATACTGGTCAGCGCCCAGACGTACTCGGCCGTGCTTTGGCCCGACAGATCAATCAAAGTCAGGTATTCCTTATCTTCGCCCTGCAACTGGAAACTGCGACTCTCGATGGCTCCGCTCAAGCGAATATCCTCATCGAAGGGGTCAAAGAGGTAGACCCGGTCCGGCGAACCGGCCATCAGGTAGCCCAGCAAGGTGACATCGTGGCGCAATGCCCACTCGCGCTTGCCTTCCGGGGCCAGGAGCTGCCACTGCTCGGGATAAGGCGTGCTGACCAGGCTGTCCGCCGTACCGAAACGGATCGGGCAGGTCTGGAAACGACTCTCCTCATCGCTGTCCTCCGGCACAATCTCCTGCATCTGAATACGATAGTAGCGGTTGTAGGGTTCCGCGGCCTGCAACAGCGAACTATAGATCGAGTCCTGCACCCGTTCCTGCATAAAGGCGTTGATCCAGGGCATCGCCTTTTCGTTGAAACGCTGGTACATATCAGCCTTGAAACGCTCGGTCAGTTCGGTTTTTTGGCCCGCAGCTGGTGTGAAATAATTGTTGCGCCCGGACTCCGCCACCGCAAAGGTCAGGGCATCGGAGCCATCGCGGTAGATATCCTTCCAGAACGTCTCCGCATGCGCATCTATCGCAGCGCCAAGCTGGGCCAAAGCCTGCTCCATCCCTTCCTTCGAGCCGCGGTTATTCTGCCAGGCCCGCCAGTACGCATCCACAAAAAGCTTATACCAGTCTTCTTCGTCGAAGCTGCTGTGCTCGCGGTAATACGTGTCATACACCGCCTTCACAGTATCCGCCTGAATGGTCTGAGCCCCTTTGACCGCGTAATCGAGCCCCAGCCCAATCAGCGCCACGCCAAAGAAACTCAGGCTGAGGGCTGCAGATGAATAACCGCTGGCCAGACTGTAGATGGTACCCGAATCAGTGAGAATATTCTTGTAGAGATTGATTGCCGTCTCATTGCGAGGCCCCGTCGAATCCTTCGTCGCCAGGTCGTAGCCCAGCTGCCCGGCCGTAATAAACAGCGACAGCAAACCGATCGAGTGAGCGGCCTTATCCGTCACCAGCTTGACTGCGTCGCTCCGGTTGCCCAGCGCGCCGAGAATCGCTTCGCCCAGGTTGCCAAACAGATTATAGTAATCACTCAGCGCATTGATCGCCCCGTCATAGTTGGCCAAAATCTGGCCCGTCGTGGCTGTTACATTGCCATTCGCCAGAAAATCCTGCGCCACAATCTGCGCCGGCTCCAGCGACGTATTGCGAATCAACGTCCAATAATTATAGCTAACCGCCAGTCGCGCATGAATGCTGTCGGCATCCTTGATGTAGAAGAGCGAATCGCTCAAACTCTTGCTGAAGTAAACCAGACGTACCGGCGACAAACTGGTCAGACTGGCCGTCACCGTCCCTGCCACGCTGTCGGTCACACTGACCTGCGGTATCCAGGCTTCCACATCTCGGTCAAAGTGCAGGACCAGTGGCATCGCCTCCTCGGCGCGACTCGCCTCGTAGGGCAAGGTCACTGTCAACGGTGCCTGCAGGTAATGGCTGTCACCAAGCTCAATGTCAAAAGTCTGGCCGTAGAAGCCGTCCTCCCCCACCTCAGGCGCATACTGCTTGACCCTCAAATCCGTGCCCGCGCTGTCTAAATTCAGCACATTCGCATCAATACGCAGGCCCAGCAATTCGGCCCTCGGCTCAGCCGCTGTGACCTCCGCCGTCTCCTCTTCCTCCAGCTTCAGCTCGCCTGTGGCGGGCTTGTCCTTAAAGAGCGAGCGGCCGGTCAAGGCCGGTGCGATTACAAAGTTAAAGAGGAGCACCACCGCCAGGCCGGCGGCGATAATGCCGATGACACCGGCGGCCTGTTGGCGGCCGGTAGGTTGTTTGGGGCCGGTAGGTTGTTTGGGGCCGGCGGGTTGTTTGGGGCCGGCGGGTTGTTTGGGGCCGGCGGCCTGCTGGGGGCCGGCGGGTTGTTGGGGGCCGGCGGCCTGCTGGGGGCCGGCGGGTTGAGGTCGACCCAAGGATTCGGGTTGAGGGGCCACAGAAATAGGAGCTGAGGCGGGGGAAGGTTTGGTAGAGGCTGTTGTATTTTTCGAATTGAGCACTACTTCTTTTTTTAAATCAAAATCCGCTGAAACTTTGGTTCGGTTAGCGGGTTTAGTGGATGTCATGGGGACGGGAGCTTGGGCTGGCGCAGGGGTAGGAGGCGCAGCGGCACGGGACGGTGGTGTGGCGGCTGAAGGCCGGGACGGTGCGGGGGAAGGCGGTGCAGCGGCACGTGACGGTGCTGTGGGGGTGGGAGGTTGGGCTGGAAAAGATTGATGAGGTGCTTGAAAAATTTGGACAGGAGCACCGCAACGTGGGCAAAAGCGACTCTGTTCGGTGAGGTCTTTACCACAATTCGCACAATATCTCATGATATCCCCTCCACTAAGAAGTTTGCCAGCCCGAAGCCAGCAAGTCTGGCATGCCTAAGATAAGAGTTCTTTTATTCATATTAGAGTCTGATAACATACAGGGCAAGACAAAAAGTGGAAGAGTAGGACCTGTTTTTAACCGATTTTCTGATGTCGGATATGGGATGACAAAAATCGCTGTATTCCGACCCCACCTTCGGATTTGGAAGGATTTTGTCACTGGAGAGGGCTTGGGATGACAAAAATCGCTGTATTCCGACCCCGCCCTCGGATTAGGAAGGATTTTGTCACGGGAGAGGGCTTGGGATGACAAAAATCGCTGTAATCCGTCCCCGCCCTCGGATTAGGAAGGATTTTGTCACCAGACCAGGCTTAGAGTGACAAAAATCGCTGTAATCTGACCCGCTCCCGCTCACGACGCTCCTACGAGGGAGCACAGCAGCCGCACCCACCGCAAGGGGGCAAATGCGAAGATTTGGCCAGAAAAGCACCGAAAATTTTGACCTCGATCAAAGTCTGACTGCGCACGGTCGTTTATAATGTGGACTATCATCAACCACTTTGTGCCCGCGACGGCACACACAATGAAGGAGAACTCTCATGGCCAAACAAATTACCAAAGATATGCTTATCGGCGACATCCTACGTACCGACATGGCGCTCGCGCCCATCCTCCTGAGCACAGGTATGCACTGTCTGGGCTGTCCGTCTTCCCAGATGGAATCCCTCAGCGATGCGTGCATGGTGCACGGCGTCGACGTCAACGAGATCATCGCCCGCATGAACGCTGCCCTCGAGGCGAAGGCGTAAGCAATGAGTGCTTTTGTCGGACCTATCCACCACATCATGTATGATCGCATCCTCCTGCAGGACCAGATGACGGAGACGCTCTTGCTTCTCGCCGAAGAGGCTGGCTGGTCTGCCGCATTGCGTGCCGAAGCAGATGGAGCCTACCCGGCGGCTGCCCAAGTGGCCCTTACGGAAGTCGTCGACCCCGCGAACATTCACGGCTGGCTGACGGAGGCGGTTGAGGTGAGTGAGCGCCGTTTGGCGCTGGTCGCCGCTTCGCTGCTGGCTGATGAGCCGGAACGTCTGGCCCTTGCGCAAGAGCGCTTGCAGGATTTGGGTCGCAGCACTGAGCTGAACTTGAGTGACGATTTGGCCGTGGCGCATCGTGCCTTTGGCCAAAAACTCCTGGACGGCATGCCCTGCGACTTCCCGTTTGCGATGGACGAGCCCTCCGACGGCGCCATCACCTGGACGCTGAAGAGCTGCCCGCACGCTGCCTTCTGGGTGGACGGAGACGCCGGTCTCTACTACGAGCTGCGTGAGGCTTTTGTCAGGGGACTTCTGGCGGATACCGCCTATCGTTACGGGCAAACCGCCGATGCGTTCAGCTTTGGCCGGGAGGAGTAGAGAATGATTAAGAGTATTGAGCACCTGGTCTACGAGCACGAGAACATCAAGCGCATGCTGGACGTCGTGCGCGCGGCCTCGCTGCGCGTCCTTGCCGGCGAAGCTGTGCCGGCCAAAGACTTCCACGCCATGATCGCCTTCATCCGCAATTACGCGGACAAAACCCACCACGGCAAGGAGGAGGAATTCCTCTTCAAGGCCATGCTTGCTGAGCTCGGTATGCCGGGCCAAAATCTGATCCGCAGCGGCATGCTGGTCGAGCACGACCTCGGCCGCCTCTACGTCTCCGACCTCGAGAACGCCGTGAACGCCTATGCCGCTGAGCCGACCGAGGCCAGCCGCCTCGACATCCTGGTGGCAGCGGGCAGCTATGTGAACCTACTGCGCAGACACATTGATAAGGAGAACGCCGCCGTGTTCCCCTTCGGCGACCGTCAGCTTTCGGCCGAAGCGCTGGCTGCTGTCGACGCCGATTCTGAGCGCTTCGAAGCGGACCCCGCGAATGCTGCGGTGCGCGAGGAGCAGCTGCAAGTGCTCGCCGATATGGCGGCGAAGTATTTGTAAGGTAGTTTTTCAGGCATTTGAAGGGCTGAAATCCTTAGCCATTTGAAGGGCTGAAATCCTTGTTTGAGGGACGCGCTGGAAGTCCTTGCACGAGGAACGCGCAATAAGTCATATTCGCAAAGCGGATGAGCGCCGAAAATACGATTCATAAAATTCGTTCGAGAGCACAAGATACTATTCAACTATGAAAGCAGGCCAGCAGGGCCTGCTTTTTTCTGCTGATTCGGAGCAGAAAGCAATGGTCGGGAATGAACGAAGCGAAAAGCAGTAGAGGTAGAGGGGTGCTTTGCTGGCGTCGCGGGATAGGAAGGGTGCGGTGGACAAATTTTTCGTTATTCCAAGCCGCGAGCACACACTTTCGCAAATTTTGTCCGGAATCGCAGTCGAGTGCACAAGAGCACCTTCACTGCTTCGGAATTTTTGGGCAGGTCGGGCCTCTGCGCAGACAAAGTACTAGCAACAATCGGGGCTGGAGCAGAGGGTGGGCCGCGTAGCTCGGATTGTTGAAAAAGGTCATGGAACAGGACGCATCAGACTGCTTTCCCCAGATCATAACATGTTTTTGGGCGCGCGCAGGCGGCCGGTCCAGCCTTGGGAACGAGCCCATTCGCGAATCTCGCGGACCTCGTCTTTGTCCTTGCTTTCGTGAAGGGTACGGAGCATCTCACGGAAACCGTAAATGCCGCCAATGTCGTCGAGGACGGAGAGGCCGTCGCGATCAATGCAGACAGGAGCGGCCTTCGAGCAGACTTTGGCCAGGAGTTCGCTGAGGTCAGCTTTGGCCTGCTTGCCCTTGCTGTCAACAAATTCGACTACATAGGGAATTGTGTGGAGAAGGCCGGCAAAACCAACGGATTCGTCGGCTTGTGCGTGGAACGATTCGGCTGGATAGTAGGCTTCTACCATACGGATCTGCACTTGCCAGTTGTCGCCGAAGTCGTAGGTATAGAGCAAATTGTCGGTGAGGGGCTTGGGTTCGATGAGATCGATAACAGTTTTAAGATTTTGTAGAAGTTGTTGGAAGTTGTACTCCGAATCAGCACCTTGTAATTGTTGCTCTTCGAACGTATTGACGAGATCGACGACGAAGTCTATGACCTCGTCGTCGCTCCATCTTTCAGAACCAATAATTTCGTTCACTATAATATCAAGCTTGATAACCGATTTCAGGGCGAGCTCTTGCAAGGAGGCCAAATTCTGCCATTCGGCCTCACTGAAGAGTGTTTGGAGGGGGGGTTGCCCGGGCAGAAGCAGGAGGTCGATCAGGAAGAGACGCTCGAGAAGTTCGTTGGGGTACTGATAGTAGAGGTTTTCACACAAGTCAAGGTAACTGCTGATCGAAGTTTTGGCCTGAGGACCGCGCTCGTCGCGGAGGCTGGAAAAGTCGAGGATTTTGTCGGATATAGATGGATTCTTGTATTGTGCGTAATCCACAAAACCTGCTTGCATATCCAGGTAGTCTTCGCTGTCGTAGGTTTTTGAATATCGCGATATGAATATGTCATCGATGCCCGATGTGAAGAGGGGCTCCTCTTCTTCCTCATCATCGAATTCATCCCACAGATAACGATCCGTATCTTCGAGGTTAAAGGAAAAGTAAACACCGCAGAGCTTGTTCCAGCGAGAGAATTCATCGTGAAGCAGTGATTCGTGAACCTGGGTGGGCAGCTCGAACATGCGCTCGTGGCTGTTCTCCCAGCCAAAAAGCCGCTGAATGACTTCGTGCAGCTGCTGCAAGGTCATAGTGGCGGGAACCAGAATATCACGACGGATACTATCCTTGACCTTACCATATTTGCGCAAGGGGTCTTCAGGTCCTTCCACCTGCGAGTCTGCGAGTTCAAGACTCAGATGCAGCGCTTCGACCGTGTTGCGCAGCCTGTCATTACGCTTGCTTTGCGCACTGGCTTCGTGGTTGTACACTAAAGCTTTCAGGAAGTCTTCGTACTGATCTTTGCCTGCTATCGCAAAGGTTCTCCTGAAGCTCTCACTGTTCATAAACTTGCGCATGAGTATCATGACGTTGCCTTCTCGCGGTTGCATCTTGCCCTCCAATTTCTTAAGCTACGTTGTTGTATCGTAACGTGGCCTCATTCATTTTACATGATTTTTGCGGGATTGAACTGCCAAAATTGTCCCGTGGGCCACCCGAGTTGTTTCGGTGAGGGCGAGTGATGGGGTTGCGTCCGGTGAGGGGGCGGGGTTC
>JAAYZH010000006.1 GCA_012514965.1 Clostridiaceae bacterium
CGGAGGCCGCAGGACACTGTGGGCAGGCCCCGGCGCAGCTGTTCGGCATTGTGCGCACGGACTTCATTGCGATAGCGGGTCCACTGCGAGAAGGAGTTGAAGATCAGGTGGCCGGCGATGCCCAGCAGACGCGTGAGTTCAGCCGGTTTGTAAGCGGGAGAGAAGACATGAACTTCGCGGCCGGGCATTTCCCGGTAACCCAGTTCGGCTTCGTGGAGGCCGGAGGCGGTGGTGCCGTCGAGGTACTGCGCGAGCAGGGGGTAAGTCGGAAAGCAGGAATACGCTTTTTGGGCCAGGAGAATGCGGCAGCCGGTCTCGCGGCGCAGCCGGGCCAGGAGACGCAGATGATCTTCGAGGAGGCGCGTATCGACAATGAAGGCAGGGGTGTGGACGGCCTGCACGGGCAGGTCAGCCGGGGCCGGGCGGAGGGTGTTCGCCAGGAGCTGAGCCGGTTTGAAGCCGTCGGCCTCGACCCGCAACGAGAGGTAACGGTTGAAAGCGTTTTGCAACAGAGCACGGTCGTTGGCAAAGGTGAGCCGCGCGGCGGCTCTCGGGAAGGGGAGCCAAGCGGCTTCGCGGATCTCGGCTGCTTGCAAACGCAGTTCCGGGTTGTCAATGGCTGTTGCAGCTAAGAAGTAACGGACTTCTTTGGCCACACCGGACGCAGGGGAATAGCTTGTGGTGAAGACCTCATCGCTGAGCAGCGTGCAGGCAAGGCCGGTCTCCTCGCGCAGTTCGCGGAGGGCGGTCTCGCGGTCGCTTTCGCCGGCTTCTTGGTGGCCTTTGGGAAAAGCCCAATGGCCTGCGCTGTGGCGCAATAGCAGAACTTCGTTTGACAGGTTGAAAACGAGCACACCGCAAGAGAGCTCTTCGAAAGCAGGAGATGTCATAGATTGTGAATCCTTTTCTTACTCAACTGGCGTAGGTGAGAAGTCTTCGACCCAGGGCAGGCCCCACTGGTTCAGGGCTTCCATGAAGGCATCGGGATCGAATTCTTCGACGTTGTAGACACCGGGCCGCGCCCATTGGCCTGTGACCACCAGCATGGCGCCGATCATGGCCGGGACACCGGTGGTGTAGGAGACGGCCTGGGAGCCGACTTCCTTGTAGGTTTCTTCGTGGTCGCAGACGTTGTAGACGTAATATGACTTCTCGACACCGTCTTTGACCCCGTGGAAGATACAGCCGATGTTCGTTTTGCCCTTCGTAAGGGGGCCCAGCGAGGCAGGATCAGGGAGGACGGCCTTGAGGAACTGCAGGGGCACAATCTCCATACCCTGGAATAGAATGGGCTCGATGGAAGTCATGCCGACGTTCTCGAGGCACTTGAGGTGGGTGAGATAGCTCTCGCTGAAGGTCATAAAGAAGCGGATGCGGCGAATTCCGGTGATGTTCAGGGCCAAAGACTCCAGCTCTTCGTGGTGGAGAAGGTACATGCTCTTCTCGCCGACTTGCGGGAAGTCGTAGACGCGCTTGATCTCCATGGGCTCGGTCTCAATCCATTCGCCGTTTTCCCAATAGCTGCCTTTCGCCGAGACTTCGCGGATGTTGATCTCGGGGTTGAAGTTCGTCGCGAAGGGGTAGCCGTTGTCGCCGGCGTTGCAGTCGAGGATGTCAATGTAGTGAATCTCATCGAAATAATGTTTGAGGGCATAGGCGGAGAATACAGAAGTGACACCGGGGTCAAAGCCGGAGCCCAAGATACCGGTGATACCGGCCTTCTCGAAGCGCTCGCGGTAGGCCCACTGCCACTTGTACTCGAACTTGGCCGTGTCTTCCGGCTCGTAATTCGCCGTGTCGAGGTAGTGCGTTTTCGTCGCCAGACAGGCGTCCATGATGGACAGATCCTGGTAGGGCAGGGCTAGATTGATAACTATATCCGGCTTGTACTGCTCGATCAGGGAGATTACGTCATCGGTGTTATCCGCGTCGAGCTGGGCAATGGTGATCTCCGTGCCCTTGCCGTCGAGCTGGTCCTTCAGAGCCTGACACTTAGACAGTGTCCGGCTGGCAATGCATAGTTCCGTAAATACTTCATGATTCTGTACACACTTGTGGGCACATACCGAGGCTACGCCTCCTGCGCCGATCATTAAGGCTCTTGCCATAATACCCTCCCGCTCAAACAAAAAAATACCAGACAGAATGTTTCATCTGCCTGATATTTTACCATACCCTGGGTCTCGGCGCCTTGAAGGCCGCCATGTTGGGTATCCGGACCTCAGCCCTTGACGGAGCCGATCATGACACCTTTGACAAAATACTTCTGGATCGAGGGATAAATGATGAGGATGGGGACCATGCTGACGACAATCAAGGCGTACTTGATGATGTCGGCAGATTTCGCGATCTGGGCCTGCAGCTCGGGATCCTGCACGGTGGCGGGATCAATCTGGCTGGAGAGCAGAATCTCTTTCAGGGCCAGCGTGATCGGATAGAGCTTCTTCTCATGCAGATAGAGCATCGCATTGAAATACGCGTTCCAGTGGTAGACGCCGATGAAGAGGACAAGGACGGCCATGATGGCCTTCGACAGGGGCAAAACGATGCGGAAGAAGTAGCCGATATCGCTGCAGCCGTCGATTTTGGACGCCTCAAGGACATCCTCGGGGATGCTGTTCTGGATGAAGGTCCTGGCAATGATCATGTTGTAGACACTCAGCATGCCCGGGATAATCATGGCCAGACGGGTGTTGATCAGGCCGAGGGACTGGATCAACAGGAAGCTGGTGATCATGCCGCCGGAGAAGAACATGGTGAACACGAAGTACATCATGATGGCATTGCGTCCGGGCAGATCGCGGCGTGACATGCCGTAGGCCGTGATCATGGTCATGGATACACCGGCCAAAGTCGCCGACACCGTGTAGAACAGTGAATTCGCGAAACCGCGCCAGATGGAAGGCGTATTGAAGACGATTTTGTAACCTTGAATATTCGGTTCGACCGGCAGGAGCAGGACTTTGCCCGATTGCACCGCGGCTCCGGATGAAAAGGAGGCCGACAGGACAAAGATAACGGGATACAGCACCAGCAGGAAGAATACGGTCAGCAAGAGGAAGACAAAGATATAGAAAATCTTATCGCCCCGATCGGCTTGTTTAAAACTATCCATTGTTTCCTCCTTAAAATATGCCGCTGCCGCTGGTTCTTCGGCTGATGAAATTCGCCGTTACCAACAGGACAAAGTTGATGACCGAGTTGAACATACTGATCGCGGTTGAGAACGAGAAGTCATTGACGCCGCTGGCCAGACCGACGCGGTACACATAAGTGGAAATGATCTCGCTGTAGGTCGAGTTGAGGTCGTTCTGCATCAGCAAGACTTTCTCAAAACCGACGTTCATGATGTTGCCAACGGCCAGGATCAGCATGATGCTGACGGTAGGCAGAATGGCGGGCAGGTCAATGTAGCGGATCCGCTGCAGACGGGAGGCACCGTCAATGGTTGCAACCTCGTGCAGGGAAGGATCGACACCGGACAGGGCCGCGATGTAGATGATGGCGTTGTAGCCCGTGCTCTGCCAGACGCCGCTCCAGACATAAATGTGTTTGAAGTTGACACCTTTGGCCAGGAGATCCGGTGCGGTGCTCTTCATGATCATCTGGTACAGACTGCCGTAGAGACCGGTGCGGAAATTCAGAATCTGAAAAATCAGGCCGACCATAACGACAGTGGAGATGAAGTGGGGGATGTAGGTTACGGTCTGGATCAGCTTGCCATAGCGTTTGGACGGGATCGAATTCAACAGCAGGGCGAAGACGATCGGGATGGGGAAGGTCATCAGGCTGTAGAACGAGATCGTCAGGGTGTTTGTCAGGATCTGCTTGAAGTTGTACGCGCCAAAGAACTTCTCGAAGTTCTCCAGGCCGACAAACGGGCTGCCGAAGATACCCTTGGAATAGTCGAAATCCTGGAAGGCAATGACCAGACCGGCCATTGGCAAATAGTTGAAAATAAAGACATAGATGACCGGGATAGCCAGGAGCAGGTAGATCTGCCAACGCATTTTTGCCAGCTTACGTGTGCTTTTGCGTTGCTTTTGCTTGAATTCCCTGGCTGCGTCCTGGTCGGATGCTTGCTTGACCGCGGTGCTCGCGTTCTCACTCATAAGTAGCCGCCTTTCATGTAGAAATGAGGGCCGAACTGCTCCGGCCCTCAATGTATAGGTGGGATCGATAGAGATTACTTGCTCATGCGGTCAAAGGCCGTCTGTGCAGTGGTGATCAATTCTTCAAGACCCATGCTGTTGAGCTCGGCCACGTAGGCATCGAAGTCACTGAGAGGTCTGGAACCGGTGACGAACTGCGCCAGCATTTTCTTGGCGTGGTCGGGTACACTTGCCAGAGGGTCGGTGACGTTTTTCGCCTCCTCTGCAGTGTACTTGAGCTGCGGCAGGATGTTCTCAGGATGCGCAGGCACGTAGTTCTCAAAGCAGAAGGAGTTGAGGGTCTGGGACTTGACGGTCGGATCATAAGGAGTCATGGCTTTGGCCGAAGTGTTCATCTCTTCAAGTGAAGAGTAGCGGGGATTTACATTGTGCCAGAACTTATTGGAGTTCTCAGCCCAGATGTTTGTCAGCTGGACGGTTGTGATCTCGTCATAGATCTTGTGATAGACGAGGTCGTTTGTGTACTTGGCTTTGGCCTCGGCGTCATCGGTCCAGTCCACACCCTTTTCGCCAAAGCGGGCGGTCAGGGAAATGTCATGCTTGTAGAAGTACTCGCCGACTTTATAAGCGAGATCCTGGTTGTTGTTCTTACCGTTAGAGGTGATGAAGTAGGACATGGTCGGGGTGTAGTCGACATAAGGTGTGTACGCCAGACCATTGGGGCCTTCGAGAGGCTTGATGATGGTCATTTCGGCGAAGTTCTTGTTGCTGTTCGCATCGGTCCAGGCAGAAGTGGAGCCTGCGGTAACAGAGCCGACGACCGGCACATCTGCGTTCAGCGTGGCCTTGAAGACGGTGTCATCATCGGTGAAGACAGAAGCAGCCAGGAGCTGTTCGTCATAGAGCTTCTTGAGGAATTCGATACCCTGCTTCCAGCCATCTGCTCCATTGATTTTTCATGTTCGTGTCCCTCCAAATAATGATGGTTGCTACAAAATGATCGATATCGTAACAGCGCTTGCGATGATTATTACGCAAGTTTTCGTATTTGCAAGACTTTGTGGCAAAAAGTGAAAATTAATATTTTAGCTATTATAGTAAGTAAAACGTGTAAATATTGAAAAAATACAGTAAATAGGGCAAAATAACCACTTTGAAAGAATTTTCGCAAATAGGCATAAATATAATAAAAAATATTGTAGAAAATTTTGAGGTTTTTTACAAAGAAAAGCCGCCTAAGCAGGCGGCTTTTTTGATCGAATTCGGAATTTGCACCGAGACCCTAGTCTGCGTTCATGATCCGCTTGTACACTTCGGCATCCATGTCGGAATTACGAAGTACGCCATGACGCACCAGGTCCGGCAGAATATTGACGACGCGGCGCTCTTTGCGCGCTTCCTCGGCCTTAAACACCGCCAGATGGCCCAGAATCGAATCATCCAGCGAAGTGGCGGAGATCGAAGGCTCGTTCCCCTCCAGAATCGCCACGAAATCTTCGACCATGCGAATATCGCCGCCGCCGTGTACGCCAAAAGCACCGGACGCATCGCCAGCCATGTGCAGGTCCACGACACGCTCCTCGTAGCCGGTCGGGGCAGAAGGCACAATCGTGCGGACCGTGAATTTCGCGGACTCAAACGACCCCTGGATCTCGCCATGTGTCCCGACAATGTGAATGTCGCGGTCCGGTTTCGCCGTGCCGGCGATGAGATTCAGCACACCGGTCGAGCCATCCGTGAAGTTCACCGTGGTCAGCTGGTGGTCAATGTTCTTGTGGTTGCAGTTCCAGACGCAGCGGCCGTGGATGTTGTTCCCGCGTAAGGAGGCTTCTTTGTCAGCCAGGGTCGGGTTCTCGATGTGTTCGATCGCGTCCCAGACATAGAAGGCCCAGCGGTCGGGGTGGTCGAGATAGTGGCCTTTGGCCGAATAGTCACAGGTATCGACATAGGCGCAGTCCAGGCAGCGGTCCGCGGAACCGGCGGGCTTCTTGAACTCGGCGAACTGGAAGTCCGACCCCTGGCTGGTAATCTCAGCGGGCTTCACTCCCTTGAGCCAGATCATCAGGTCCATGTCGTGGCAGCATTTCGCCAGGAGAAAGGGCGCGCCGCAGAGGTCGGAGTTGCCCCACTTGCCGCGGATGAAGGAGACGGCGGCGTGGTGGTAGCTCACGAGCTCGGACATGCGCAGCGCAATGACTTCGCCGATCTCACCGCTCAGCAGAATATCCTTGATGGCGCGGTAGAAGGGGGCATAGCGCAGAACGTGGCAGATCATGACCTTCGCGTTGTTCTCGCGGGCCACATCGAGGAGGTAGAACATCTCGGTCTCGTTGATAGCGAAGGGCTTCTCGAGCAGCATGTCATAGCCCAGACGCAGCAGGGGAACGGAGGTCGGTACGTGGTCTTCATCCATCGTGCCGTTGATGATGCAGTCTGCCAGCTTCTTGCCGGTGGCGGCCAAAGCCTCCGCGGACTCGAAACACGTGTCTTCGCCAAAACCGAAGCGCTCGACTGTCTCCTTGCGTCTGAACGCGTTGGGATCGGCGACCCCGATGATTTTGAAACGTTCGGGCTGCATTTCGGCAAAGCTTGCATACAGCAGAGCCCGATGACCGGCGCCTACGATAATGGCAGTTACTTGTTTCGTCATACAATTCCCTCCACATGACTTACGAAAACGATCTAATATCTTTCGATTATAATCGCGTTCGGCAAAATATCAAATGGCTTCGTCTCCGACCATCAGCCTCCGGAGCTTGAACGCTCTGCTCTAGGGATGCTGGGGAGCGAAGAGCAGCAGGAGCTCGCGCAGCAGTTTGCAGGCCGCAGCGGTAGAAACGCCGCTGTCGTCGACCAGGGGGTTCAGCTCGTTGATGTCGAAGCCCACGATATTGAGCCCTTCCAGCGAATGGAGGGCCGCGAGCAGCTCCTTGAAGGTGACGCCGCCGGGCTCCGGTGTACCGGTACCGGGCATGGCAGCAGGATCAAGGACATCGAGATCCAGAGTCAGGTAGACCGGCGCGCCCTTGAGCTTCGCGGGCATGTCGGCCACACCCTCAAGATCGAAAGGGCGGAGCTCCATGTGGTCTTTGGCCCAGACGAATTCTTCCTTGATACCCGAACGAATCCCGAAGCTGTGAATGCGGTCATCGCCCAGAAGGTCCCAGCACTTGCGGATCACGGTCGCGTGGGACAATGCCTCGCCAAAGAACGTCTCGCGCAGGTCGGTATGGGCATCGAAGTGAATGATATGCAGGTCAGGGTAGCGCTTGGCCAAAGCCCGGATCGTCCCCAGCGTGACCAGGTGCTCGCCGCCGAGCATCACGGGCATGCGGCCTTCTTCAATAATGGTTGTAGTTGCCTCTTCGATAATTGAGAGCGTGTCGGCTGCGTTGCCAAAAGGCAGCACCAGGTCGCCTGCATCGTGGACCCGGCAGTTCTCCAGGTTCTTATCCTGATAAGGACTGTACAGCTCCAGGTAGGCGGAATCGCGCCGCATCGCCTGCGAAGCAAAGCGCGTCCCGGGGCGGAAGGAAGTGGTGCTGTCAAAAGGCGCACCGAAAATGACGACATCAGACTCGTCCATAGGCGTGTCACAGCCCAGAATCTGCAGTCCGGCCATTAATTCTTCTAAGGAATTGCTCATAAAAATACCTCTTTTACTGTGTAGAATGTTGATTATTGGGGCTTGTGGTTCAATTTTACCGCAATCGGTGCTATTATTTACAGGATCGCAATCTTCTAAGTGGGAAATTTTCATTAATTTCCTTTCGTATTTGACCATTGTACGCCGATGTTACGTGCGCAAGTCGAATCAATGCTACGCTAGCACCTACTCTTTAGATGATAACAGGCTAGCAAAGGAGAGACCAAACATACATGAAGAAATTTCTTGCAATAATAGCTCTGGTAACTGCCATATTTATTCCGCAAGCCTCTGCCGTGGCGGCAGAAGCTTCTGCTTTACCATTAGACGTAGAGCTCACTGTCGCAGACAGTGAATTTACTTCAGCGGATTCAATTCCCCTCACCGCCGTGATCACAAACAATTCTGATGCTGTAGTTCGCAACTTGCGTGTGAATCTTGACCTCCCC
>JAAYZH010000007.1 GCA_012514965.1 Clostridiaceae bacterium
ATGAGTGTGACGTCAACTACAACGGAGGCTGGCGAGGTGCCGAGCGGATTGTGTATTCCAATGACGGGCTCGTCTTTGGCATAAGTATCCTTTCGTTGCTGTTCTTGCGTGTTAAAGCCTGAACAGAGTATGATTATCCATATTATATTTGAAAAGAGGCTTTTATGTCTGCGAACAGATCTTCGGCTCGTAAACCGAGCAGCTCCGGCGGCCGACTCCTTTCGATTGTACTGACCTTGGGGATTTTTCTTCTCACGCTCTGGCTGAATCGTCCGGATGCCGTGACGGAACCGGTTTCGACGACGCCGGGCCTGACCTCCGGTGTGCGAATCACCGATACTGTCGGCGGCACAAGCGCAAGCAGCCGCAGCTCCCCGACCTCGACTTCGCCGGCTGTGCTGAGAGGCGAGGCCTACAGCAGCCCCGAAGAGGTGGGTCTTTACATTCACCTTTACGAGGAATTGCCGCCGAATTATCTTACGAAACGTGAGGCGGAGAGCAGAGGCTGGGACGCGCAGGCCGGCAATCTCTGGGAAGTGGCACCTGGCATGAGTATTGGCGGGGACTATTTTGGCAATCGAGAGGAACTGCTGCCTGAAGCGAGGGGACGCAGCTACTATGAGTGTGACGTCAACTACAACGGAGGCTGGCGAGGTGCCGAGCGGATTGTGTATTCCAATGACGGGCTCGTCTTTTACACCGATGACCACTACGCAAGCTTTGAGCAGTTCTATTAACTACATTTACGGAGGCACTTATGCGATATATAAGTCTGGACCTGGCAGCGGCTGCCGATAAGGCGGGATTGCACTGGCTTTTACAGAGCGAGCTTGATTTCCCCGCCTACTACGGGGCGAATCTGGACGCGCTCTGGGATTGCCTGCTCGAGATCACCGAGGATACCACGATCGAGCTGACGAACATCGACACACTGAAGACCGCTCTGGGCAGCTACACAGATAAGTTCTTGATCACACTGGATCAGGCTGCAGCTGTGAATGAGCACCTCAAGCTGCTGCGAGTTGAAGCTGCGGGGGCAGAGTAAGGCGTAATTTTGCGGGCGTGGCGGCGGGCCAAAAGAACTGCAAACGTTGTGCTTGCTGTAGATAAGGTAAGGAGAAACGAGTGGATATCGTATACATCATCAAGAATATTGTCTTGGGTATTGTCGAGGGTTTGACGGAATTTCTGCCGGTATCATCGACCGGTCACTTGATTATCGCCTCTGATCTGATGAGCATAGAGACCGACGCGTTCAACAAGATGTTTATGGTTGTGGTCCAGCTGGCGGCGATTCTGGCGGTGCTTGTGCTGTACTGGCCCCGAATTTGGAAGGTGCTGGTCTCCTTCTTTCGCGGCGAGAAGGAAGGGCGGCGCTTTATGCTGATCTGGGTACTCGGCTGTATTCCGGCTGTGGTTATGGCCCTCCTCTTTGAAGACCTTATCGATCAGTACTTGTTCACGGTGCCGACCGTGATAGCGGCCCTGGTTGTGGGTGCCGTCCTGATGATTTTGGGCGAAAAGAAGCTGGCGGCGCGCAATACGCAGGACGAGGTGAAGAACATTAGCGTCAAGCAGTCCCTGATCGTGGGCGCGGCGCAGTGCGTTTCGCTTTGGCCCGGTTTTTCGCGCTCGGCGGCTACGATTATGGGCGGCTGGGCAGTGGGGCTGACGACCGCGGCCGCTGCGGATTACAGCTTTTTTCTGGCCATACCCATAATGTTTGGCGCCACGGGCTACAGCTTGCTGAAGTACTTCATGGGGGACAGCGCTGGAGCGAGCTTTACATCGACCCAGCTGACAGCCTTGGTCCTGGGCTGCGTGGTTTCTTTTATCGTGGCCCTCTTTGTGGTCAAAGGCTTTCTGACCTTCCTGAAGAAAAAACCGCTGCGCTATTTCGCCTGGTATCGTCTGGGCTTGGCGGCGATTTTGCTCTTGCTCTTGGTGACCGGCGTGATCCAAGGGGTCTAGAGTCTCAACTGTTTTGAAACTTGTATCTCCCGCAGTGAATTCTGCGGGATTTTTGTTTTGGGCGGATCCTGCATGATTCATTCCGGAGACCGAACTGCGAGTGCTATAACTGGAGGAAATTCTTGACGCAGCCGAAAGGAGTTCTCCATGCTTGTGAAGTACGTGATTGCTGCTCTGGCGCTGCTGATGGCGCTTGTACTTATGATGCAGCCTTGGCCGGGACTGTCCGAGCGGCAGAGAAGCCGTGGTTTGATAGGCATCAGCCGTCTGCAGCGGCCCGCAGACACAGTAGGTACGTGGTCGGTAATCGCAATGCTCAGCTCCGGCGTGGTTCTGGCGATACGCCTGACACTTGTCTTTCCTGAGCTCGGCCTACCGGCCTGGGCCAGGTGCTTCGGCTTGCTGGCTATCCTCTGGCCCGCGGCACAGCGGGACAGGTTGCAGCGAATCATCCCGAATCTTTATATTCTAGTGGGTTTTATCATATGGCTCTTTTTGTCTGCCGCTACAATGGCAATCGACGCAGAGAGCAGCGTTCGGACTCTAGGCGAGAGTTTGGTGGTTGCCATAGTCATGCTGGTATTTTTCTTGCTTTTGCGTTTGGGGCTGCCTGGCGGAATTGGCTGGGGCGACGCTAAGCTGATGATCTTGATGGCCCTTTTCCTGGATGTGCAGAGCTTTATTCTGACCCTTGCCTTCGCGTTTTTTAGCGCCTTTGCGGCGGCTTTGTTTTGGACGCTCTCGAAGCGGATGGCTAAGTCGGCGGAGTTTGCCTTTGCACCTTTTCTCATGGGCGGATACTACGCCGGCGTGTTTTTAACTGGTATGTAGCGGCACATTTGTCTGGCCAAAGCCGCCGGAATTCGCTTAGAATAGAGGTATGTTTTTGCGCTGGGGAGTACCGGCGCAAGAGGGAGGAGCTTGATTTTGAGAACGGCACAGATTACGCGCGAGGAGGCTTTGGCCCTCCTTAAGGAATACAACAAGGACGCTTTCCACATCCGTCATGCCTTGACGGTAGAAGCCGTGATGGACTGGTTTGCCCGCAAGTACGGCTATGAAGAGGAGGCAGAATTCTGGGGTCTGGTGGGCCTCCTGCATGATCTGGATTTCGAGTTTTGGCCGGAGGAGCATTGTCGCAAAGCCCCGGAGCTGCTTGAAGCGGCCGGTGTAGGAGCGGACATGATTCACGCGATCGTAAGTCATGCGTATGGTCTGTGTTCGGATGTCGAGCCTGAACACCAGATGGAGAAGATCCTCTTCGCCTCTGACGAACTCACCGGTCTGGTCGGCGCTGCGGCCTTGATGCGGCCATCACGCAGCATTGAGGATATGGAGCTCAAGAGTCTGAAGAAGAAGTTCAAGGACAAGCGCTTCGCCGCCGGCTGTTCGCGTGATGTGATCACGGAAGGAGCGGAGCGCCTCGGCTGGCCGCTGGACGAGCTTTTGTCCGAGACACTGGAGGCGATGCGCGCTACAGAAACAGAAGTTGAACGTCAGGTACTGCAGCATACGGAGTCTGTGTAGACGAGGCTGACATGCACTGGTCCTGCGGGGTTTTACCACCTGTGCTAAGAGCTGTGCAGAACAGTTTGATCGATCAGGAACAGCGGTTTTACCTGTAACATACAGAATTCATTGTGCATTTGCACTGTAAACGAGTGTAAATGAGAGAAATGAATTTTCAACAAGACTGAATCTCAAAAACAGGTTATAATCACTATAAACAGTCTTTCGGGAACGTTCGATTACCTACACTATTTATAAGGAGAACAGATTATGAAGATGACATTCCGCTGGTACGGCGAGGGCAACGACAGTGTTTCCCTCAAACAGATCAAACAGATCCCCGGCATGACCGGCTTGATGGGCGTGCTGGATCAATACGCGGCCGGAGAAGTCTGGCCCGTGGAAGCCATTCGTGAGTATGTAGACCACGTGAACAAGGCCGGTCTCGAGGTCGAAGTGATCGAGAGTGTCAACGTTCACGAAGACATCAAGATGGGTTTGCCCACTCGTGATCAGTACATTGAGAACTACAAGCAGACCATCCGCAACCTCGCTGAGTGCGGCATCAAGGTCATTGTTTACAACTTCATGCCTGTTTTCGACTGGCTGCGCACCGACCTCGCTCGTGAGAATGAAGACGGTTCTACCGCTCTGTATTACGACGAAGAAGAGATCAAGGGCATGACCCCTCAGGACATCGTTGCGAACACCGCGGCGAAGTCCGGAGGCTACAAGCTTCCAGGCTGGGAGCCTGAGCGTCTGGCTGAGCTTGATCGCATCCTTGAGCTTTACAAGGGCATCGATGCTGAGCAGCTGCTCGCGAATTACAAGTACTTCCTCGAAGGCATTATTCCTACCTGTGAAGAAGTCGGTGTCCGTATGGGTGTCCATCCGGACGATCCGGCCTGGCCGGTATTCGGCATTCCCCGTATCGCTCACTCTGTCGCGCAGTTTGATCGCATCGTGAATCTCGTGGACAGCCCCGCCAACGGCCTCTGCCTCTGCACCGGCTCGCTGGGCTCGAATCCTGAGAATGATATCCCGGCCGCCATTCGTCACTTTGGCAGCATGGATCGTATTGCCTGCATGCACGTACGCAATGTCAAGTACATGGGCAACCGCCGCTTCCGTGAAGGCGCTCACTTGTCTTCTGACGGCAACCTCGACCTCTATGAGATCATCAAGGCTGTCTACGAGACCGCTCCTGATGTATACATCCGTCCGGACCACGGCCGCATGATTTGGGACGAACAGGCCAGAGCCGGTTATGGTCTCTATGACCGTGCCCTCGGCGCTACGTACATCAACGGTCTTTGGGAAGCAATTGCCAAGAACGACGGACAGAAGAACGCCAAAGCATTTTAATGCCACTCTGCACAAGAAGCCAAAGCCGCTCCCAACGGAGCGGTTTTAACACGAATAAAGGAGGTTGTGAATGGTTAAACTCAACTACGAAGGGCTGAAGGACAAAGCAGCTTGGGAGAAAGCAGGCTTTGTTACCCCGCAGTACGATGTCGAGCAGGTACGCGCGAATACCGCAGCTGCTCCGACCTGGCTCCACATTGGAGCCGGCAACATCTTCCGCGGCTTTATATGCTCCCTGCAGCAGGAACTGCTGAATAATGGCGACACGGACAAAGGCATTGTCGCAGTTGCGCCGATGGACGGTTATGTCCTGAAGCATGTCATGGGCGACGCTGATTATTTGACGGTCCAGGTCCAGATGCATCGCGACGGCACCCTCGACAAGGAAGTCTATGCTTCACTGGTCGACGGCCTTGACCTCAGTCTCCCTGAGGACTATGCCCGCACCTGCGAGATTTTCGCTATGCCTTCGCTCCAGATGCTGAGCTTCACGGTTACTGAGAAGGGCTACTCCATCACGGACATCCAGGGCAACCTCACCGAGCAAGTGAAGAAAGACATCGCGAATGGCCCCGAGCATCCCGCCAACACCATGGCGCTGGTTGCCGGCTTCCTCTATCGTCGTTTCAAAGCCGGTAAGCTGCCGATGACTTTGGCCTCCATGGATAACTTCTCTCACAACGGCGCGAAGCTTAAGGATTCCGTCGTGACAGTAGCCAAGGGCTGGGCGGAGAATAAGCTCGTCGAAGCCGAGTTTGTCGACTATGTCAGCGACGAGAGCATCGTCTCCTTCCCCTGGTCCTGCATCGACAAAATCACACCCAGACCTGACGCGAAAATCGGCAAGATGATCGAAGACAGCGGCATTGAGGGCGCGGCATCTGTCGTGACCGAGGCCGGCACCTACGCGGCGAACTATGTCAACGCGGAAGTTCCGCAATACCTGGTCGTCGAAGACCGCTTTACGAATGGCCGTCCTCCGCTGGAGAAGGCCGGTGTCCACCTGACCGACCGCGAGACCGTTGATAATTTCGAGCGCATGAAGGTCTGCACCTGTCTCAATCCGCTGCATACCTCACTCGCAGTTTTTGGCTGCTTGCTGGACTTCCCCTCCATCTCCTCCGAAATGGAAGATAAGTCTCTGAACGCTCTGGTTACCCGCATCGGCAAGGTCGAGGGTATGCCGGTTGTCACCGATCCCGGCATTGTGAACCCCATGGACTTCCTGAACGAAGTTCTGGATGAGCGTCTGCCGAATCCTTATCTGCCGGATACCCCGCAGCGCATCGCTACCGATACTTCCCAGAAGCTGTCGATCCGTTTCGGCGAGACCATCAAGGAATATGTCGCTTCGGCTGACCTCGACCTCGATAATCTCGTAGGCATTCCGCTGACACACGCTGCCTGGCTGCGCTATTGCCTGGGCGTAAGTGACGCCGGTGAGCCGCTCGCGTTGTCGGCAGATCCAATGACACCTGATATGCAGAAGTCGCTGGCAGGCGTCACCCTGGGCGGCGACGAGGCCGTAGCGCGAGCTGCCTGCAAGAGCATCCTGAATAACAAGGTCATCTTCGGCGTCGACCTCTACGAAGTCGGCCTGGGCGAGAGAGTCGAAGACTACTTCGTCGAGATGCTGGCCGGCCCGGGCGCTGTCAAGGCTACGCTCAACAAGTACTTCCCTGCCTAAGCTAGTTCGATGGGCGCTGCTGTGCCCGTAAGTGTTTCGTATCTGGAGGGCTCGCACAATGCGGGCTCTCTTCTTTTTGGCCAAAACCGCCCTCGAGGGAAATTTCTTGCGCAGACGCCGGCCTCGTCGTAAAATTGCTCGAGATGAATGTGACCACCTGGATATGGTAGGATAGCGATAGCTGATTGGGAGGGGAGACTCTATGAAACAAGATATGATAGTGGTGCTCGACTTAGGGAGCAGTGAAAATACGACGATTGCCCGCGAGATTCGGGCGCTGGGTGTGTACAGCGAGATTCACCCGCATGACATTAGCGCGGCCGAGCTGGCGAAACTGCCGAACGTCAAGGGCATCATCCTGAACGGCGGCGCGAACCGCGTAGTGAACGGTGTCGAGATCGATGTGGCGGCTGAGATTTACGAAGGTGACATCCCCGTGCTCGCCGTCGACCACCAGGACACCCTGGCCTGGCCCGAGGACCCCGAAGACCGCAAGACCATCCTCGAGGACTTCCTCTTCCGTGACTGCGGGGCGGAGGCGAACTGGACCATCGAGAACTTCATAGCCGACCAGGTGGAGCTGGTGCGTCGTCAAGTCGGCGACCGCAAGGTGCTGCTGGCTTTGTCCGGCGGGGTGGACTCCTCGGTAGTAGCCGCTCTTCTGATCAAGGCAATCGGCGATCAGCTGACCTGCGTGCATGTGAATCACGGCCTGCTGCGCAAAGGCGAGCCAGAGCAGGTAATCAACGTATTCGGCAAAGAACTCAAGACGAATCTCGTCTACGTCGACGCCGTCGACCGCTTCCTCGGCAAGCTCGAAGGCGTGGCCGATCCTGAGCAGAAGCGCAAGATCATCGGCTCTGAATTCATTCGCGTCTTTGAAGAAGAGGCCCGCAAGCTCGCGGGTATCGACTTCCTGGCGCAGGGCACCATCTACCCCGACATCATCGAATCCGGCACGAAGACCGTAGCCGCGGTGAAAAGTCACCACAATGTGGGCGGCCTGCCGGACGATCTCCAGTTCGAGCTCGTCGAACCC
Source organism: Clostridiaceae bacterium (assembly GCA_012514965.1). Taxonomy (GTDB): domain Bacteria; phylum Bacillota; class Clostridia; order Saccharofermentanales; family Fastidiosipilaceae; genus JAAYZH01. Next base: position 7,572 of record JAAYZH010000007.1, read on the forward strand.
CTGAAGATGCTATTTAAGGACGAAGTGCGCGAAGCCGGCGTGGCCCTGGGCCTGCCGCATAACATGGTCTACCGTCAGCCCTTCCCCGGCCCCGGCCTGGGTGTGCGCTGCCTGGGCGCGATCACCCGTGACCGCCTGGAGGCCGTCCGCGAATCCGACGCCATTCTGCGCGAAGAGTTCGACAACGCCGGCCTCGCCGGCAAGGTCTGGCAGTATTTCACCGCTATCCCAGACTTCAAGTCTGTCGGCGTCAAGAACAACGCCCGCAGCTTCGAGTGGCCGGTGATCCTCCGCGCGGTCAACACTGTCGACGCCATGACCGCCTCCGTCGAGGAGATCCCCTACGCTGTCTTGGCCAAAATCACCGCCCGCATCACTTCCGAGGTGGCCGGAGTGAACCGCGTCCTGTACGACCTCACCCCCAAGCCGAGCGGGACGATTGAATGGGAGTAAGCCAGCCCCCTTCGTGAGCTTCGCAGGTCCTCGACTTCGTAAACGTGTGGTGTTTATACCACACGTTTTCTTGTCTGCGGAAGCTCGCTCACGAAGGAGCTTCTATATTATCCCGCCACTGGGATTTGGAAGATTTTGTCCCCGGGGAGGGGGTGGGATGACAAAAACCGCTGTAATCCGACCTCGCCCTCGGATTAGGAGGATTTTTGTCGCGGCGGAGGCTGCGGCATGGCAAAAACCGCTGTAATCCGACTTGCGCCTCGGATTAGAAAGAATTTTGTCACGGTGGAGGGGGTGGAATGACAAAAATCGCTGTAATCCGACCTCGCCCTCGGATTAGAAAGGATTTTGTCACGGGAGAGGGTGTAGAATGACAAAAATCGCTGTAATCCGACTTGCATCTCGGATTAGAAAGGATTTTGTCCCCGGAACAGGCCTAGAATAACAAAAACCGCTGTAATCCGACTTGCATCTCGGATTAGAAAGGATTTTGTC
>JAAYZH010000046.1 GCA_012514965.1 Clostridiaceae bacterium
GTCGTAGAACTGATAGACCCCCGGTCCGGCGGGTAGCTTGGCGATTTTGACCTGTAACGCTTCGGTAATTGCTTTGGCCCTCCTCGGCAACTGGATTTCTCTATTATAAGCCCGGGGCCTTGATCAGGAAGGCCCTAGCTCTGAATAACCTGGATATTTGGCCGCGGAAGGCCCGAAAATGCCAAACGGTTGCGTTATGTGGCCTTTGCCGCCCCCCCCCACCCCGCGATTCCGATCATCCCCTCCGTCCGCCCCCCCACCCCGCGATTCCGATCATCCCCTCCGCACCCCCATACAAATAGGCCCCGCCTTCTGCAGAACAGGAGGCGAGGCCTATCGACCTTGCTGGAGCCGAATGAGCGAGCGGCTAGTTTTGAGCCACGGGCAGGATGCGAAAGCGGTTGCGGTATAGTTGAATTGCCGCCGCACCGATCAGGACGACCATGCCGATCAAGGCGGTCACCTCGACCAGGTTGTATTGGCCCTTGAAACCCTCGGGTGCGTTCAGGAACTGGTAGATGCCGAAGTAGGCCCAGGCGACAGGCAGGGGATAGATGACATTCTCGAGGCGCAGGAGGATGAGAATCACGAGCACGGCGGACACGGCCAGGATGATCACAGCCCACAGTTCCTCGCTGAGGCCGAAGCGGTTCCACTCGATTTTGACCAGGGCAGCGGCGATGTTGACGACTGTCGCGATCGTGAGCCAGCCGGTGTACATGCCAAAGGCGGCGGGCAGGAGCCAGCGCTTACTCTCATGGATCGCGCGCAGTTTCTGGTTCAGCATGGCCAGCGTGATGACGAAGGCCACGATGAAGAGCACGGAGATCTCCACCAGGACATAAGAGAAGGTGACGATCCAGGCGATGTTGAAGAGGCTCGAGAGGCGGAAGAGCAGGCTGATTTCGTCGACGGCCTTCTGGTAGTAGGTGTCTGCCTTCTTCACGATCATCATGATGACCGCGGCGAGCAGCAGCGTGTAGATGACGCTCCAGATGCTGAAGGTGGAAGGGCTGGGCGTGATGAGGGTGACGTAGCGGTCTGAGATCTCTTTCTGGCTCAGGCCGTTGATCAGGCCCAGCGCGCCGAGCGTGTTGACGGCCAAAGTGATCACGAAGAAGATCGCGTTGACCCAGGCTTTTTTCGTTCTTTCCATAGGGTTCCTCCTATTAATATGGGATTGCAATTAGATAACAAAATATATTACCACACAAGACAAGCAAACTCAAACTGATTAGATTGACCGTGTTATTGCTGATGAATGGGAAGCCGGCGGCGGGGCGGTCGGCGGGGGCAGCGGCTTTGTCCTGCAGTTGCCCATCCGTGTTCCGGTATTTGCGCTGCAGCGCGGCCCCGAGGATGCTGTCGAGCAGGGAGCCGAGCAGACCCATACCCGTCAGGAAGAGCACGCCGGGCAGGCCAAAGCCGGGCCAGGCGAGCAGAGACAGCAGGGAGCTGCCGAGCAAGCCGGCGAAGAGGCCGGGTACAGACACGCCGCCGGATAGGCCGTTGGGCACGGTTTTGCCCGTGAGGATGTTGAACACCCGCCCGCGGCTCAGCATGCCAAGCTCGGAGGCGAAGGTGTCGGCGGCTGCGGCGGAGAAGACGCCGAGGGCCAGGAGGAGCAGAAAGCGCTGCCCGGGCAGAAAATAGTGCATCCAGACCAGCGCGACGGCGGGCAGCGAGTTGCAGAGCCCCTGCTTCCAGTGGCGTGGACCATCGCCTTCCTGAATCATTTCCGCCAGGCGTTTGCTATTATTCTTCAGCTTGCTCACGCCGCTCCCCAGAATGAAGAAAAGCAGCAGGGCTGTGGCGATCCAGACATCGCCCAGCGTGTAGAGAGTGAGGGCGGTTAGTAGGGCGGCCACGACGCCGTCAGGTGTGATCGCGTGTGCCTTGAAGGCTAGTGCAAGGATAAGCACAGCCAGGAGCAGGTAGAGCAAGAGGCCGGGGCTGCCAAAGCGCCAGGCCAGAACAGCGAAAAGACCAGAGCCGACGGGCAGACTTACGTTGTCACAACCACGCTTCCCCGTCAGCTCAATAAAGGCCGAAAGTACAGCGTTCAGGAGGGCAATCAGGAGCACGGTCAGCACGGCGGAGGGAGCCCCGTCCTCCAGAATTAGGAGGCTGAGTGCCGTCACCACGAAGGCTGCAACCGCTACCGTTAGGCTGCCGGCCAGACTGCGCTGCGGGGCGAAGGCGAAAGGCTTGGCTTTGCCCCACCTGCCGCCGATAATCGCGGCCAGCCCGTCCCCGTAGGCCATCGTGAGGAGACCTGTATAGGCCAGAACCGGCCACTTCAGCACGAAGGCCGCCCCCGACAGCACAAACATGCTGATCGCGTAGTACAC
>JAAYZH010000047.1 GCA_012514965.1 Clostridiaceae bacterium
GCCATGTTAACACCAGATTCGCCTAATATTCGAGAGTTCGCCAAAATCTCCACACACTTCTCCGCCAGAATAAGCGGTTTTCCTTAATTTGAGGAGAGCCGTTTTTTTCTGTGTGTGCAGAAAAGACTTGTTTTTCGATTTATCTGGTCCAGAAAGCATCACGTTATTCGCCCTTATTTTTACCTCCTTGTCCAGATTGGTTTGCCGCTCTACTGCGGCATAGAAGTTGTCGGTCCGGTAGGGCCGCTTCTTCGGTCGGATGAATCGGCTCTGAATGAGCTGATAGAGGATCTTTTCCAGGGGCTGACCGTTTCGTTCATACATGGCCAGCAGGAAAAATGGCAGCATGGACAGCACCATGAGCAGCGCTGCTGTGCTGATACTCATGTGGGGCTTGGCAAGAAAAAACAGAGGGACTCCCAGAAGAGCTCCGCAGCCAAATGATGTCAGTTTCCGTGGCGATGTTCTGCACCAGGACGGCATAAATGCCAACACAGACCATGATGAGAAAGGCTTGGAATGCCAGGGCCAAAAGGGAGCGAAGATAATTCTGTCCCATAACGCTCCATAGTCCGATTCCTTCTTTTGATTGGGTAGTTACTATCATTGTAAGGGGACCGGTGCTAGGGGGAACTTTCTTTTTTCAGAGGTGTTGCACTTGAAGTGTAAATTCAAGTGCCGATAGAAAGCCCTCCCACCCATGTGTCAAGGAGCTGAGCGCCGCTTCCGCCGCATCTGGAATCTTGGTCGCCGAGCAACTGTTCGCCATGCTGCTCTCATTGATGAAGTGTTTACCGGCATACCGCGACCAGTAGTTTGAGGGCGTATGGCAAGATCTTAAACCTGCTCGTACCGTGCATAATGCCCGCGTGCTCTGCGTGGGGACCGGGTGTTCAGGCTCGACTTTTATTTAATGCTGCCAGGCTCTTGGCGCGAAGACCATGAGGACAGAAGCCAAAGGTAAATGTAAGTCCGAAAATAGTTTCAATTAAGCGCCAGACAATGATTGGGCACCCATGCCAAATAGTGCGACGCGGTTAGCTTGCAAGGGCAGAGCACCTTCGCTCTTCAGCAGGACTATGCCTTCGCGGGCTGCATCGCGCGCAAGGGCAGCATTCTCCTTCTCGCGTGCTGAGATGTCAGGATTTAGCCTTCCACAAAGGTTCTTCATACAATATCCTCTGTTTTAGTGATGGCCTGCTGATGGAGCATTTCTTGTCGAATCTGTTCGTTGATCGGGTACAGACGGTTGATTAGGATAGAAATCAGTGAAAAAATAGCCGGTAGCAAGGCACTGATAACGAGGAAACCGCTGAGCATCACTGGAATGTTTGCCAAATCTCCGGCGTAGTTACCGCTTGACGAGTCGACGTTGTAACCAACGGCTGCCAATAGTATACCGACGGCCAAAGTGCTCAATGCCTGTTGGGCTTTGCCGAGCAGGCGACTCAAGGCATGTATCATGCCGGCCATGCTTTTGCCGGTCAGATAGACATTGTAGTCAATACATTCCAGGTTAATGATTTGGGAAGGAACGGAATTGAGACCGCTGCCGAAGATCATGACGGCTAGAAGAACGATGAACAAGACATAACTGCCTGACAGGACACCGGTTACCTGCAAGGCGAACATCAACAGACCACCTGCTGCGCAAATCAGGCTGGACAAGTCAATAAGACGAATAGCGGATCCAAGCCGATGGATCAGATGGGGAGAGACAACTGCGGCTAGCAGCATGGGTCCCAGAACCACCACTCCGTTTATGACCATGATACGTCCGAAAAGGGCGGCATAGACTTCACCGGTTAGAGGATCCGTACAATAAGCCCATTTTGTATAGTATGTCGCCGTGGCCGTCATCAGCATAAAGACCAGGCCCCTAAAGAGATGCGAGGCAGTATTGACGGTAATAGCTTTGTTTTTGCGGAAAATATCCAGGATGTCTTTGATTTCGATTCGAGGATTCTCTTGATTGCGCTCATAGCCCTCGTGGACCAGAAACAGGCTGGTCAGAGAAATGACCAGGGCGATGCCAATAAAAAGAGATGCCATCGTTGAGAAAGAGCGGCTGAAATCCTCGAGCCTTTCGTTGAGGCGATTCACCAGCATCATAAAAAACGAGAAGAAGACACCGATACTGATTGAAGTCAAACGTTGCAGTGACAGTAAGCGGGAGCGGCGGCTCGTGTCCGGAATGATGGACTGGATCAGCGGATAAATCGTGAACAGCGATGAAGCAGCGCTGTAGAGCAAATAAAATGCCAGGATCCAGATGAACAGAAGCGCTTGCCGGGTTTTGAGGGCTTCGGGTATGCTGAAGAGCAATAGAGTTGCGACAGAGACCAGAACGATGCTTATCAGACTGAAAAATCGATACTTACCAAATGGCCGGGGTTTGGCGCTGTCAATAACCCAGCCGAGAAGCGGATCGATGACAAAGTCGATCAGCCGGCCGATGACCAGGATCAAAGGTGCCATTGTGGAACCCAAGACGCCCAGCCCGGCGTAATCGGTAAGATACAACAGAAACATGCCCGCCATAAAAGCGCCGCCGATTGTCTCGGCAAACGGCATGCCGGTCAAGCCTATCGTGGTCCGGGCGGATGCCCATTCTGATTTCGATTTTGACATGGCCAAGATCCTCCTCTGCAACTGGATTTACAAGATGTTTGATCGAATTCATTGTAATTCAGACTAGTTCCAGCAAATGACTGAAATATTGTTAATTTATCTGAAAATTTGCTACTATAATTTTGTTTGGAATGTGAGTTGCAAACGAACTCGAGTAGGAGGTTTTTAGCATGCCTGATCAGAATAACCTTGCTCTATTCCGCGAACTCATCACCTGCGGCGATGAACTCTATAGCTGGCAATACAACGATCAGCTTGTACTTCTGGACAGTAATTGTCCGCAAAAAGAGCTGCTCGACACGATTTTTCGCCGCTGTGAATTCCAGCCCAGGCTGCTTACGCAAGCACGTGCCAGCAGTGTTCCGCTGATGCTCAGCATCTCACTCGGTCTGGTCTGGGTTGCGGTTTTTGAGAAATCAGAAGGACTTCTTTCGAAAATCCATGTGATCGGACCGGCCTTTTCTGCACTAGTCTCGCCGGAGAAACTTGCCGTAGAGCTGGGGGAATCCTATCCTGCTGAAGCATCTCTTGCCTACAAGCAGGAACTTGTCAGGATCCTTGCAGAGCTGCCGGTCATTTCATCCATGGTTTTGACCCGCTACGCTCTGATGCTGCATTACTGTGTTAACGGTGACAAACTGGCGGCCAGCGACATCGGTATTTCGCTCAGCCATGGGTTTACGGAACCGCGAAGTGAAGAATCAGACAACAAGCCGCGATCTTTGTGGATGGTCGAAGAAGAGCTTTTGAACCGAATTCGCACAGGAGATTTGCAATTTGGCAAGATACTAAACAGCGCGAATATTTTGCAGAACCGGTTTTCTATGAGGTTCCAAGACAC
>JAAYZH010000048.1 GCA_012514965.1 Clostridiaceae bacterium
CAGGAGCATCATGGCGGAGGCGAAGGAGACCAGGGAGAGCTTGGTCTTCAGTGTCATACTGCGGCTGCGGACAAAGCTCTCGAGGTGATTCTTATAGAGCTTCGAGTTCAAGAACCAGGTGTTGAATCGCTCCGAGCCCCGGGCAAAGGCCCAGGCGGCAATCAGGAGAAAAGGCGTCGTAGGCAGCACCGGGAAAACGGTGCCGACGGCGCCGAGTGCCGCAAATAATACGCCGATCGTGATGTAGATAATCTTCATGATGCCTGCCTTCCTGCTTGCTAATGTATTTAAAAATAACACAGAGGCGGCGAGTCTGCGGGAACGATGGTTTCAGCGTGGGCGGAGCAGCCACGCTCCTCAATAGAATAAGGTCAAGGCAACGGCTCCCAACAATAGCTGGCTGAGCACTCGACAAGGCTGCAGGATCCGCACAGACAGAAGCTTGGAACCTGGAGTCAGTCTTACCGGAAGTGAGTCTCGAAGTTCATAGCGCAGGGGCAAGCCATTCCGGTCGCGAAATCGGCCAAAAAGAATGATAGGCAGATCAATCAACCAGCCAATGCCAAACAGACCGGCAGTGAAGAGGTAGAGGAAACCCATGCCGACTTTGCCAGCGTAGAACTGGTGCCCGCCGAAAGGGCCGAGAAAAAGCCAGAGCGCTAGGGCGATCCATCGACTGCGCGGGGATGTCTGCGGAATATACTGCATCTGAGCAGCAGGATGCAGCTGAGCGGCCGGAGCTCAGTAGTAATGATTGATCGTCACTGCCTGTGGCGGAGGCGGGGCAATCGGCTTGGGCAGTTCAGAACGGCAGTAAGCACAGAAGCGGGCGTCGTTGACATTATCTGCCCCACAGCTTGGGCATCTCATATGCGGTACCTCTTCCAAGGGCAGAGGGCAGGCGGCAAGCCGACCCAATGCAATAATGCCTATATTATACTATATTTATTAAGCTGGGACTGAGTGATTATTGGGACAATGAGGTGATGTGTGTGGTTTCGTTGGGCGGAGGTTTTGTGTAACTTGTGCTGGGCGGTGAGGCGGGGATGTAACGACGGTTTCGTTGTGTGAAACGGAGGTAAGTGAAGAAATTGAAGAACCCCCTTCGATAGATTCATTCACGCTATAGTTGAAACATTCTTAAACCGTGAAGTAGAGGTCTCCATGCGAATTTCCTATGTTAAAATTGATAAGAAAACATAGCTTGATCAATTCAAAAGTAAGCGGGGGGATCAATATACGTGGATACAAGCAAAAACACCCAAAACATCAGCCTAAGACTGAGATTTTTCCTCCTATTTCTCGCGGCGGCCTTGTGTCTCACAGTGCTGTTTCGTGATTTGGATAATGATATTTGGTTTTTGCTTTCCCATGGCAGACACGTGCTGGAAGAAGGAATTCCCACGATCGAGCCATTTACGATCCACCAGGGTTTTTCTTTTGTCATGCAGCAGTGGCTTTCAGCAACCATCTTCTATTGGATTTACTCGATCTTGGGAGAATTCGGTTTGAAAGTATTGGTCTATGTCAGCTATGTACTCAGCACGCTAATTTTCTACAGACTTTGTCTGAAAGTATCCGGTAATCAATTTGTGCAATCGATTCTTACTACTTATATTTATGTTGCTCTGGTAAGTCTGTTTATAACAAGCAGGCCTTTTATCTTTACCAACATAATTCTTCTTTTGGAAGTCTATGTACTGGAGTCGTATTTTCTTGATAGAAATCGCAAGATCCTATTGGCATTGCCATTCCTATCGCTTGTCTTGATTAATGTGCAAGCCGCTATTTGGCCGATGCTGCTTGTCGTTATGCTGCCGTACCTGATTGACTCATTTGCGTTCAAATTTGGCCCTCTTGTAGGCAGAGGGATTGAGAAAGGACCACTGGTCATTTCCGTGCTTCTCATCATCCTGGCGGGTTTCCTAAACCCATATGGCCTTGATGCAATGCTCTACCTGGTCAACTCGTATGGTGTAGCCGAGATCAACGCAATGGTAATCGAGATGGCACCGGCCACTGTCTCATCAATAATGGGTCTGCTTATCATGACTGTGACAATCGGCCTGACCTTCATATACGCCTTCAGCAAAAATCCGAATAAGTCTCTCAGATATACTCTTTTGGCCCTAGGCACAACCTATCTGAGTTTATCTACGATACGAGGTTTCTTGTTTTTTATTAGTTGTGCTTTGTTCCCGCTGGTAGTTTTTATGGATCTCGACAGAATTCCACAGTTTGATAAGACAAAACCAGAGCGCACACTTGTCATTCGAAAAATCCTTTTGGTGGCCATCGCAATTATGCTGCCTCTGACGTTTTATTCATTGACGCGCTCAAACAATCATGGCCAAAGTGATCGAGTGCTCTTCGAACAATTATTGAATCAGGTTGTGGCAGACAGAGAAAACGAAGAGGTCATCTTGTATACGCGCTATAACGATGGGGGACTCGCCGAATTCCATAGAATTCCCACATATATGGATCCTCGGGCTGAAGTATTTCTGAAAAAGAATAATTTGCAGGATGATGTTTTTGCAGAATATTACCAATTGCAGAATGGCCAAATATTTTATTAAACCGTGCTCGATAAATATGGCTTCACACACTTGCTGGTCGGCAAGGGCGATATTTTATATGAGTACTTGTTGCATGATGATGAATATCAGCTCGGCGATGAAAACGATCAATACCGCTTGTTTAGAGCTGTAAAATAGATCTTTGCGTGTTTCAAGCTTGGTGTTTTAATGATGGAATTCTGTTTGAAACTCATGAAATAGAGACTGATTCGGCTCACCTTTGGCCGAACTGTTGTGTGCAACCGGCTGCCATGAAGTCTCGTGATTCTACGTAATCCATTCCAGCCTCCAGACCCTCCGTGTATACTGAAGTAAGCTTTCACAAGTGCAATCAAGGCCATAGGTGATCGCTGCTGACGAATTTACACAGAAGAGCGGAGGATCCTACCATGTACACATCATTCAAGCCCAGCGAAATCTGGCTCGATACGGAAGGCAAACGAATCCAGGCACATGGCGGTTCCGTCATGTACATAGACGGCGTCTATTACTGGTATGGCGAGAATAAAGAGAAGACGACAGGGGACACGGAGGTCTGGCATTGGGGTGTGCGCTGCTACACTTCGACCGACCTCTACAACTGGGAAGACCGCGGCCTCATTATCGAACCCGATCTCGAGAATCCAGGATCCCCTTTGCACCCCGCTTCGCAAATGGACAGACCTCACATCATCTACAATCAGGAGACTGGCAAGTATGTCTGCTGGCTCAAGATCATGATGCCGGACGGCGGCCAGCGCTCAACCGTCTTGACGGCAGACCATATTCTGGGACCTTACACGATGGTGTGTCAGGGCCTCAAGCCGCTGAACATGAATGCGGGTGACTTTGATCTGGCTGTGGCAGAGGACGGCAAAGCATATTATTACTTCGAGCGAGTCCACAGCGAGACGATTTGCGCGGATCTCACTGCGGATTACACGGATGTCACCGGCTTCTATAGTACGCATTTCCCGCAATCCGGGCCTCCCTTTGTCCGTGAAGCAACTGCGCATTTCCTGCGGCATGGCAAACACTACTTGTTGACGTCCGGCACTACCGGCTATCTGCCCAACCCTTCAGAAGTTGCCGTCGCGGCAACGTGGCACGGGCCTTATCAGGTACTCGGCGATCCGCACCCGGATGACGAGAGCCAGACTTCTTTCCACTCGCAGATTTCCTCTGTTTTGAAGGTGGAGGGCAAAAAAGATCTCTACATTGCCTGCGCTGACCGCTGGCTGCCGAGGAAGATGAGCATGCAGTACGAGCACTATAAGAATGCGTTTGCGTTCATGTTCCACCCCGACCCTGCTCAGCGCAAATCCTTTGAAACACTGATGCAGGAGGGTTACTTCGCAGGTGAGCAGGCAGAAATCGACAATAACACTTCGATTGCGGACTACGTCTGGCTACCTCTGCGTTTCGACGGGGAGATGGTGTACATCGACTGGCACGACGA
>JAAYZH010000049.1 GCA_012514965.1 Clostridiaceae bacterium
CCAGCCAGGTTCGGAACAAACGCACACTGCGGAAGGCCGCCAACACAAACACTACAAGGCCGGCTGCGAGCATAAGCCAGGGTACCAATTCACCCCCAGCCGCACTGATGCGGCCGGACAGGATACGCACAAAATTCACGGGTTCGCCTCTTCTCTACTGAGCGTGCTTGATTCTACAGATTGCCCAGCTCCACACATTGTAAATGCTCACGTGCGATTTTGGCCAGCCTGCGCATAATAACAGGATCCGTGGGGGCTTCCTCCAGACTGTGATAGCGCGGGAAGAAGCGGGTCAGGTGCAGCGGTATGCCGGGATTGATGCCGGCCAGCCAGGCTGCTTCACGGGCCATATCCTGCGGATCGTCGCTGAGGTCCGGCACCACCAGTGTCGTTATCTCCACATGACTGCTCTCGGCGGCAAGGACAATCGCCCGTTTCACCGTCTCCAGATCGCCGCCCAGACTGCGGTAGCCGTCCTCCGTAAAACACTTGAGATCAATATTCCAGGCCGTGGTCAGCGGGGCAATTTCGCGAATACAAGGCTCATTGAAGTTACCATTGGTGACCAGAACCGTCTCAAGTTCGGCCTCTCTGGCCAAAGCGAAGCACTCCTTGATCCACTCAAAGTGGACCAGGGGCTCATTATACGTAAAAGCGATGCCTATGTTGCCGCGGGCACGCAAACTCACAGCCAGTTCGACCAGTTCTTCCTTCGTAATGTAGCGTCCGCGAGCGGACAGGTCCTCATCAGAATGCATGGAAATTTCGAAATTCTGGCAAAATGGGCAGCGCATGTTGCAGCCAAAAAAGCCAACGGACAGAATCTGTGTGCCAGGGTGAAAAAACGACAACGGTTTCTTCTCAATAGGATCCAGCGCAATCGAAGACGTGTAGCCGTCACGCGTGGCCCGTACACGACCGTCGATGTTGCGGCGCACGCGGCAAAAGCCCGTCTGCCCCGGCTTGAGCAGGCAGTTATGTGGGCAAAGCTCGCAGCGGACAAGCTCCTCCCGTCCTTTTTCTAAGGCCGGTTCAAGCTCACCCCTATCAGCTGCCGCCTCCTGAATCGGCTGCAGCAGAGGTGTGTAGTAGATTTTTGTCTTCGGTTTTAGCTTGGTCGCTGCCTGTGATGCGCTGGTGCTGACCTCGTTTTCGCGCGGTTCTTTGGCCCCGTTCGCTGCATCTACCTGCCTTTGGACCTTGGCATTCATAGTCTCTCAACCTCCTTGTGACGAATCACCTCAAAGCGTTGCAGACGGACAGGCTCACCAGGCGCAATCCCTGCCTTCTGGCGCGCAATCGCAACTTGTACTTCCACGCTGTCTACGCCCTCCAGATCAGGCAGCAAAAGCCCTCGTCTCCACCCGGACTCCACAATAACGCCATATCGTTTCACGTCCAGCTCACCTAGATCGTGAATGTCTTCAGCTGGTCCCAAAACATCGACGCTATAAACCAGCAGGGGCAGCTCACCTTCGCGGACCTTGGGGAAGCGCGGATCACGGGTGCCGGCACTGACGGCGTTGTGGATGATCTCTTCAGCTACGGAGCCCGTCGTCGCGGCCAAAGTACCAATACAACCGCGCAGAGGCCCTTCGTCCGTGGGCCGACAGGTCGAGGGCGGCAGATGGAGGCTCACGAAGACGCCGGCCTGTTCGTCGCGCAAGGCCGGCGGCAGGGCCGCCAGCTCCGTATTGCTGAGGTGCAGCAAATGGCCGCTTTGGATGTACGTTTCAAGGGAGCGGCGGGCCAGGGCCACGAAGGGGTCCCGGTCGGCAGGCTCGGCGGCGTCTGCCGCTTCAGGGTCGGGCTCGGAAGGCGAAAGAGCTGCCTCCGCTTGCAAAACGTGTACGCTGTTGGTAGGCAGATCCGCGGCACGAGAAGCAGCTGCGGCCTTCAGCACTTCGGATTGCCCAGAAGGTGGATTCTGCCCTGCATTTCCGGCAGTATCAGCGGATTGAACGTCCAGTGTGGATGTTCCCTGGTCTGAAGTTGTTGTCTCCGTGGGCATATAGCGGGCCACGGCGTAGCCGACGCCAAAAGTGTCCTCGTGGCTAAGCAACTCCGTGCTGAAAGAATTGCCGTTGAGCAGCCCGGCCAGGATACAGAAGGAGCGCACACCGCACTCGCCCACCTGCTGACACAACTCTTCGTCATATTTCACGATGTGCGCGAGGTCGCCGCGGCCCAGGGCCGCAACGATGTCATCCTCGAAGGCAGGTGCGGCATAATCGAGGCCGTATGGACCGTCCTCTTTGAGCCTGTGCGACAGGTCTCCGCTGGCGATGAAGACGATGCGTTTGGGCGAGCGGTCAAAAATGTCCCGCAGCACACGCCCATAGCGCTCGTGATTGACATGATTGTAGCTCGAGACTGACATGCGGACCAGCTGCGCGCTCAA
>JAAYZH010000050.1 GCA_012514965.1 Clostridiaceae bacterium
AAGCGGAAGGCACACACAACTCGGTTTTTTGCCACGAATCGGCAGTCCGCTGTGCACAAATCTCAATTTCGTAATTTGATATAAAATATCGACATTATAGACTAGATCAGCGTCAGTATGAACCTCGTCGCACCCGCCGCCCCGCAATCTCGGATCCCGCCGCCCCGCAATCTGGGATCCGGCGGCTCCGCAAACCTGCCCCTGAACCTCGTCGCACCCGCCGCCCCGCAATCTCGGATCCGGCCGCCCCGCAATCTCGGATCCGGCGGCTCCGCAAACCCGGTGCGCGCCCCTAATTCCCGGCTTCGATCGAGATATTGTTGAACAGGTCCAGGACCTCCTGGAGGGCGAGGTCTTCTTTGGCCTGCCCCGACCGATCCAGAATGGCGGCTCCTTCATGCATCATCAAGAGGCGATCACCGTAGCGAAGAGCATGGCGGAGGTTGTGCGTCACCATCAGGACTGTGAAGCCACGCGCCGCAACAAGCTGTTGTGTCAGTCGCATTACGGTTTCGGAGGATTTCGGGTCCAGGGCGGCGGTGTGTTCGTCAAGGATGAGGATGTCCGGGCGGGTCATAGTGGACATGAGGAGGGCCAGGGCCTGGCGCTGGCCGCCGGAGAGGGTGCCGCAGCGCTGGTGGAGGCGGTTCTCGAGGCCCATGTCGAGGGGGGCCAGGAGCTCGGCGAAGACGGCTTCGGAAGCTTTGGCGACGCCGCGGCCCAGGTTGTAGGGTTTGCCTTTGTTGGCGGCGATGGAGAGGTTTTCGAGGACGGTGAGGGTGGCTGCGGTGCCTTTGGCCGGATCCTGGAAGACGCGGCCGATGCGGCGGGCACGCAGGTGCTCGGGCTGGTAGGTGATGTCGCGCTGATCGAGCAGGATTTGGCCTTTCTCGGGGATCAGTGAGCCGCAGACCAGGTTCAGGAGGGTGGTTTTGCCGGAGCCATTGCTGCCGATGATGCTGAGGAACTGGCCTGTTGGCACTTCGAGGTTAAAACTGTCGAAGATCATGTTTTCGTCGGGGGTTCCGGGGAGGTATATTTTACGGATGTCTCGCAGTTCAAGCATGTTTTTGTCCTCCCTTTTGGCCGAATTGGTAGCTGAGCAGGATGAGCAGGAAGAGCACACCGCGCACGAGGTTGAGCATGCTGGCGGGAGCGCCGAGGTTGATGGCCAGGGAGACAAGGGCCTTGTAGAGGATAGCGCCGAGAAGGACCTTGGTGGTCGGGCTGAGGCGGCTGATTCTGGTGAAGAGTACGGTGCCCATGATGACGGAGGCGAGACCCATGACCATAATGCCTGTGCCCATGCTGACTTCGAAGAAGCCTTGCTGCTGGGCCAAAACCGCACCGGCGAGCGCGACAAGGCCGTTGGCTAAAGCCAGACCCAGAATTTTCATTGAGCCGGGATGGATGCCCATGGCGTTGACGACCTGCTGATTATCGCCGGCCGCGCGCAGAAGGAGGCCTTTGCGGGTCTTGAGGAAATAGTCCAGCAGCAGCTTCATGCCAATCACGATGACGAATGCCACGATGGCAACGCGGAAGTCCGGACCGCGGCCGGCTGAGGGGATGAGTGAGGCGGGCAGGCTGTTGAAAATTGTATCCCGGTCGAAGAAGGGCTGATTGGAGCGGCCTACGATGAGAAGGTTCACGGAGTAGAGGATGGTCATGCTGAGAATGCCGGAGAAAAGCTCGTTAATTTTGAGAAAAACGTGCAGCACACCGGTCATGAGTCCGGCCAGGCAGCCGGCCAGGATAGCAGCCAGGAGGGCCAGCCAGGGATTGGCGCCCTGCATGAGGAAGAGCGTAGTTACGGCTGCTCCCAGGGGGAAGCTCCCGTCGACGGTGAGGTCCGGGAAGTTCAGAATTTTATAGCTGATATAAAGGCCCAGGGCCATGATCCCGTAGATCAGGCCCTGTTCCAGAATATCCAGAAGTATTGCGAGGAAGATGTCCATGTGTTGCTGCCGTTTCTGCGTATGGACTCGGGGGAGTCCGGATAGAGTTTCTTGCGGAGGGTATGGTTATTTGCCGAGGTCTGTTGCGCTTGCCATGGAGGCGGGGAGTTCTAGACCCAGGCTGGTCATAACTTCGCTGTTGTAGAAGGGCTGGGATTCCTGGAAGATCGCGACGGGGATGGCTTCTGCTTTCGTACCGCTGAGGATATCGCCGGACATTTCGCCGGTGGTTTTGCCCAGAGCGATGTAGTCTAGTCCCGCGGCGGCCAGACAGCCGTTTGTGACTTGCTCTTCTTCGGAGCCGAAGACCGGGATGCCTGCGGTGCCGGCTTTGTTGAGAATGATCTGCAGGTTCTGAACGACGGTGTTGTCGGTGAGGTTCGAGATCGCGTCGACCTTGCCGACCAGAGCTTGTGAGGCGGCGGGGATGTCGGCGGAATCGACTACGCTCTGCGCCACGATTTCGAAGCCCATGGCGGGAGCGAGCTGCTGGTAGGTCTTGATGGAGGACTCGGAATTGGCTTCGCTGCTGCTGTAGAGAATGCCGATTTTGCTTGCGTCCGGCATGAAAGCGCGGATCAGTTCGAGCTGGTTCTGGATGGGCAGTTCGTCTGAGGTGCCGGTGACGCCGACTTTGTTGCTGCCATCTGCATTCTGCAGTTCCGCGAGTACGGGGTCTGTGACGGCCGAGAAGACTACCGGAATGCCCTTATCGGAGGCAGCATTGTAGGCAGCCTGGGCGGCCGAGGTTGCGATTCCGACGATGAGGTCATAACGCTTGGAGACGAAGTTCTGGACGATTTGGTTGGTGAGGTCGGTTTTCGCCTGGGCGACCTGATAGTCGACGGTCAGGTTCTTGCCGACTTCGTAGCCTTTGGCCTTGAGACCTTCGAGAAGG
>JAAYZH010000051.1 GCA_012514965.1 Clostridiaceae bacterium
CCTAGTAGCAAGGAATAGACAGTGCTCGGCATAGGCACATTTTGTATTAACCGAACCGCCGCTTGCGGATCCGCATGAGCGGTGGTGTGAGAGGACGGGGGTTAGTCACCCCCTCCTACTCGATTGGGAGGGCTAAGGTCCCCGTTCATGAGCGGCGTTGGTCCTCGATTGCGTAAATGTGTGGTGGTTAGACCACACATTAATGAAATCACCGTAAAAACCCAGTCAATCATCATTATCAGGGGGCTGCTGGTGACAAAATTCTTTCTAATCCGAGAGGGGGGTCGGATTACAGCGGTTTTTGTCATTTCAGGGGGCTGCTGGTGACAAAATTCTTTCTAATCCGAGAGGCGGGTCGGATTACAGCGGTTTTTGTCATTTCAGGGGCTGCTGGTGACAAAAGTCTTTCTAATCCGAGAGGGGGGAAGCCACTGGAAAAGTCGCTTGAATGGCAACTTTAGCCGCTGTACGTCGCCTCCACTGGACGAATGCCGGCGAATGCTGCCATTTTCGGGGACTATAGAGGCAACTTTCGCCGTTATTCGTGGGGAGGAGACCAGACAACAGACTTTGATTCCCACAAATAGAACTGCGAGAACAACTACTCAGAACCCCTCTGCTGGGGATTGCTTGCGGATGCTTTGAGCACACTCCACTTGGGGCTAAAAGCGGCCTGGAAGTTAGTCTAAGTTTGCCATAATGGGAGTGGTGGTAAGCAGATAGGAGGTTCAGTATGGAGTACCGGATTTTGGCCGTGGAAATGGTTTTTCGCTTGCCGTACGCGCATTCACTCAAAGATAAGCGGCAATTGAGGCAGAGTCTCAGGGGGCGTCTGGAAGCCCGCTGGCGGCTGTCGGTCCTCGAGTGCGGATCGCAGGATCTTTGGCAGCGACTTGAGCTTGTTGCGGTAATGGCTATAGTGGGTGAGCAGGCAGCCCGGGACAGGGGGGAGGAAATTCTGAACTTCTCTGAAGAGGCGTTATTGGGAAGTGCAGATCTGATTGAGGCACGGATTGAAGTCTTATAAGTAAAATGCTCGGTTATTTGGCGGCGGTCAGACGCAAGTCCTCACATGATGACAGCAACTTGTAACGAGGCCCACGATTTGGCCGCGGTCAGAAGCAAGTCCTGACCAGAAGACAGCATCGCGTCACCGTCGTATGCAGATTGGCACAGCTGGCGCGCAATCTCAGCCTCGCGCCAGCTTCTGTCAGTCCGTATAACGGACCTTGATCAGGTAGTCTCCGCCTGAGGAGAAGACTACTTCGCCCAGGGATTTCAGCGTTTCTTCGGCGATGCCGGCAAACTGGATGCGCTCGAGCTCACCCACCACGATGTAGCGGATGTTGCGTTCTTGGACGAAGGTGGGCATCGAGACAGGGTTGTGAGCTTCATAGAAGGCGCGGATTTCGTCCTGCAGAGGTGCGACCAGGTCGGTATAGGCATTCGGCTGGGATACGGAGGTGCGCCAGAGCCACTCATGGGTCTGCCAGCCTAGAACGGTGGGCAGACCTGTGTACGCTGAGACTGCGCTGTAGTCGCTGTAGGAGTCGCCGAAGGCTTCGAGAATGACCGGCTGTTCTTCGACTTCGGCGTTCAGGTAGTCGATCAGGGCGAGACGGTTCTTGAGCTCGTAGTGTGTACCGGTGTCGTCGGCGACTAGAAGTGTGCCGTAATAGCCTGTGCCGTCGAGTCCCAGTCTGTCTGCGATGGCCAAAGTGCCATACCAGCTCTTGATTTCCCTGGTGTAGTGGAAGGGGATCGTGAAGAGGAGAATTGCCGGGAGCAAGGGAATCAGTGTGGTCAGACGCCAGTCGTTGTCACGACCGATTGCCCGTGCCCCGCGAAAGCGTTTAGGCAGGCGCAGGGAGTCGCCTGTAAGCGTCTCAGATGGGCCAGGGGCGGCGGGGAGCCGCGGCTTAGCATAGACGGGGATGAGGCGCTGGAACAAGGCTCCGAGCGTATAGGCGGCTGCCAGGCTCAAGAGGGCAAAGCTCTGGTAGGTGAATTTGAACATGGTGTTGGCTCGGGCGAAACTGCCCTCATAAATATCTTTTACGTAGAGTATTTCCGGTGCGATGATCAAGCCCAGGGCACAGAGTATGAGCAGGAGAATGAAGACGTCGGCGGCGTTTTGGCCGAATATGCGGGCCAAAACGCTGCTCCGGGCGCTCTTGTGGAGGAGGCCGTCTTTGGCCTTGTAGTAGAAAAAACAGATCGCGAAGAGCAGGGCCAAGGCGACGTGTGCGAACCACAGAATGAAGAGGCGGTACAAGCCGCTGTGGGCTTGACTCAGGACGAAGGTTTTCGCCATGGGGTCAAAACCGAGATTGAAGGGCAAGGCGGCCAGGTGGGCAAGCAAGAAGAGCAGCGTTCCGGCCTGACCGGTTCGAGTCCAGGCTGTCGGCGAGATATGATACAAGAGTACACTCGCGACTGCCGCCAGGACGAAGAGCAAGAGCTGGGGCAGGGGGGAGGGCACGAGAAGATAGGGCACGAAGACTGCGACGAATTGCAGGAGCATCAGGCCGAAGGACTTGAGGCTGCCTAGCTGTTTGCGTTCGCTGGTATAGGCGGCGAGGAGGCTGACTATGCTCACCACGAAATAAATCACGAAGTCCCAGTAGTTTGCCATCGCGGCGATCCCAAGCAAGATTCCCAGAAGGAGAAAATGCGGGGACACGAGCTCAGTCGGGATCCATTCACGTAAGGTTCGGGTTTTGCGTTTGGGCGAGGGATAAGCGTCAGTCTGCAGAATGGGCTGGTTCGCGCCTAGCTCCAGGGAGCGTTCACGTTTCGATGCAGGATAGGCGCCGGTCTGCAGAATGGGCTGATTGGCACCGAGATTCAGTGATCCCTGTCGCGGGGCAAAGCCCGGAGCGGGTGTCTCTGTGTGATAACGGCTCGAGCGGAGGCGCAGAACCAGGGCGAAAAGCACGGCCAGCAGCAGGACTACGATGCTGAGGTTGATCATATGCGCGTGGAGATCCGCCACCAGATAAGAGTAATAGGGGAACTCGTGAATGGTTTTGTCAGCAGTTTCGGGGTTATAGCCAATGAATCGAGTCGAGTCTGAGAAGAAGAAATTACCGAGCTTGCCGACCTGAACATCACTGAGCTCGAGGAAGCGCACGAGTGCGTTGCCGGGCTGATGAGTGCCATAGAAAAAGGCATGGCTGTTACCGCCCAAGGTGAGGAGCGTAGCGCCGGCCAGACCGCCGAAAGCGGGTACAAGCCGACTGCGGAGAAAGCGCAGGTTTTGTCCGGGCCTTCTTGCTGAGCTTGTCGATGACACCTGTATCGTTTCGCTTGCCTGGGCGTCAGCAGCGATCCTGGCGGAGAGGTCGAGCCCCGGAACCACCTCTTTGAGACGCAGCTGCAGAAGGTCACGTAAGAGGGCGAAGCTTAGCGTAAACGTCAGGGCAAAGCTGGCTGCAATGCTGAGATTGTAGCTCACAGCCGGCCGGACACCGCTCAGCTTGCTCACGAACGTAAAGAGGTATTGGCCAAAGTAATAGTAGTTGATGCTGTGGCCCGCCAGCCACATGTCCTGAGCAGGCAGGGTGTCACCGCGCCACATGGACATCATGAAACCGTAGTCCATGAATTTTTCGAGTCCGTAGAGTTCAGGCTTGTGACTGCGAATATAGGTCCAGAACAAGAGGGCAGCCAGAAAGAGCCCGCTTTCGGCTATTCGGATCGACAGCCGCCGTACACCGTGATTCCAGTCCAGGCGCTTGCGCTGCCAACCGGACAGCGACAAGAGTACAGGGAGTGTTATGGCCAAAATTACCGAAACGACGAGAACACCTGTGCGCGTGAAAAGCGCTAACGACATGTGCGCCAGGGTCCAGACCAGGAAGGCAGGGATGAGCAAGCCCAGGAGATGGGCATAGAGCCAGCCGCCATCCTCGCTCTCAGGGAAGAGGCGCGAGGCAAGCGGACTGGCGAGGACAGCGAAGAATGTAAAACAGGTGGCCCACGCCAAAAAACTCACCGTATCTTCCGGCCCCAGAAACAATGGCGACAAGGCCGGCGGCAGGATCGCGAAGACCAGGGCGGGAAGAAGTTTGATTGCAGTGCTCTTGATCGGAACAGAAGCCATGGGCGCTCCTTTCAATGCTTGATGTAATGAAATATATCCTTATTGTAGCAAAGCGCGCGAGGCTGCAGGAGTCCATCCGGAGATTGTTTCGGACATGAGGAAGCGCCCGGGCCGAGCAGTGGCAGATCGGCCGGCGGGCGCTTTCCGTAGGAGAGGCGATGGTTAATCGACTTCGGTAAATGTCAGCAGGAGGGAGGCGAAGTCGCCGCCCAGTTCACGCAGCAGGTCACGATCAATCGGCAGACCTGCATGCTCGATTACGCTCCCGGGCAGGCGCAGCACTGCGCCGGAGGCTTGGTTGCGAACCTCGTAGACGGCATCCTGGCACAGGCCGCGCGGGTAGACGCGCAGCAAGCGGGGATTCGGCAAGCCCAGAATCTGATAGTAGCCTAGTATGGCTCGCTTCTGGTCTTTGGCCACCGAGATCCAGGCCATGTCGTTGCCGCCAAAGGGATTGATCAGGCGGTGGAAGGTGCCGAATTGGCAGACTTCGCGCCATTCTTTGTAGAAAACGATTTGCTCCTTGACGGCAGCAAATTCATCAGCCGGCAGGTGGTTCAAGTCAAGCTCATAGCCAAAGGCCCCGAAGAATGCCACGTTCGCACGGGTTTGGAGTGGTGTTGTGCGCCCTACCTGATCATTCGGAACAGCGGAGACATGGGCTCCGATACTGCTGTTGGGATAGACCAGGCTCGTGCCATACTGGATTCGCATGCGCTCTGCTGCGTCCGTGTCGTCGCTGCACCAGGCCTGCGGAGCATAGTATAGGAGGCCTGGGTCAAAGCGCGCCCCGCCGCTCGAGCAGGACTCGAAAAGAATATCGGGGAACTCCGTTGTGAGGCGATCGTAAAGATCATAGACCCCCAGGATGTAACGGTGCAGCACTTCGCCCTGCTGTCCGGCGTCCGTGCCGCGGGAGTAGACTTCCGAGAGATAGCGGTTCATATCCCACTTGATATAAGAGATTTTGGCGTCGCGTATCACGGCGGAAACTTGTGCGTGAATATTATCCACGACCTCTTTGCGTGAGAAGTCGAGAATGTACTGGTGGCGGCTCGGTGAGGCGAAGCGTTCCGGATCGGTCAAAACATAGTCCGGGTGCTCGCGGAAGAGATCGCTGTCTTCGTTTACCATTTCCGGCTCTATCCAGAGGCCGAATTTCATGCCCATCGCTTCGACTTTTTCAGACAGACCTTTGATTCCGTTGGGCAGCTTCTTGAGGTTGACCTTCCAGTCGCCCAGGCCGGCAAAGTCGTCATCGCGCTTGCCAAACCAGCCGTCGTCGAGCACAAACAGTTCAGCGCCGGCTTCGGCGGCTTTGGATGCGATGCGAAGGATGTCCGCTTCCGTGAAATTCATGAAGGTCGCTTCCCAGTTGTTCAGCAGAATCGGGCGGGGCGTGTTCTTGTACTCTCCGCGAACCAGGTAATTATTCCACAAGTCGTGGAAGGCATGGCTCATCCCGCCGAGGCCCTGGTCAGAGTAAACCAGCACGGCTTCGGGGGTGACGAAGGAGTTACCTTTGGCCAGATTCCAGCGAAAATTATTGGGGTGGATACCGAGCTGGAGGCGCGTCTCGCGGTCTGTCGAGACCTCGACCTGACCCAGGAAATTCCCGCTGTAGACAAGGCTGGCGGCGATCACTTCACCGGAAGTTTCATCTGCGGCAGGACGTTTGAGCGCTATGAATGGATTGTGCTCCGCCGAGCTTGTGCCGCGCATACTGTAGATACTCTGCAGGCCCTCGGCCAAAGGAGACACCCGAATATGGCGCTCTCTGGCCCAGGCTCCATACAGGTGAACCCATTCGTAGTCTGCGTCGGGAAGGTCGAGATTCAGCGACATTGCCTGCTCAAGGCAGAGCGACTCCTCCCCCTCCTGAATGAATTCCGTATGGCGCGCAAGTACGGGCAAATCTGCGAACATTGTGTAGTGCAGGATGAGCCGGGTCGCCGTAACAGCGTCGAAGAGCTCGATTGCCAGGCTGTCAGCTGCGCTGTCATGCTCAACGTAGGTGGCCGGCAGGGGAGCCATAGACGGCTTCCCTGCGGAAATACTGTGCGAAACATACTTGAAATCCATGATTTCGCTGCCGTTCTCGCGACGAATCTTGTAAGCAGGGTAGCGATAATCCGTGGTGCCGAAGGCCGGATAGTCCTGGCGCAAATAGTTCAGCGAGAACGCAGACGGCCAGGGGGCGTTTATGGCAGTCAGGGGACGGTCTCGATCTTCGTGTAAATAGGCGAAAGACGGCACATCGGCAATGCGTTTGCCATAATAGAGATTCCCAATGTGACCGTTCGCCATGACCTCCAGCACGCAGCTCACCTGATCGTTGAAGAGATGGAATTCCTGCGCTTCCGGATGAAATACGATACTCATTTACAGTTTTCCTCCGCTTGTCGCAATACCCTCGATAAATTGTTTCTGGAAGATGAGGTATATGACGACCATTGGGATGATGGCAATCAGAGAAGCAGCCATCAGTTCAGGATATTTCGTCACGAACTGACCCTGCAGTTTCGCCAGGGCCGGCGCGAGCGTCATCATGTCTTTGTTCGGGTTAACGATCATGGGCCACATCAGGTCCTTATACGCGAAGATCGCGGTGAAGATGCCAAGGGCGACCATAGAGGATCGCGTCAGCGGCGCCATGACATAGAGGAAGCTTTGGCCGATGTTGCAACCGTCCAGGCGAGCGGCCTCCTCAAGCTCGCGTGGGAGACCCATGTACGACTGACGCAGGAGGAAAGTACCGAACGCGGTCACCACACCGGGGAAGACCAGGGCGGCGATCGTATTGGTCAGCTTCAAGCTGCTGATCATAACGTACTGCGGGATGATAAAGACCTGGGCCGGTACCATCATCTGGATCAGGACCAGGGAGAACATGAGATTCTTGCCGAAGAAATTCAATCGGCCAAAGGCGTACCCCGCCATCGTTGCCGTGATTACGGCGAAGAAAATTCGCCAGAAGATCAAGAGCAGCGTGTTCTTGTAGAGGGTCAGGAAACTAAAGTATTCTACCATTGTCTCAAAGGCATCTGTTCTCCAGACGCTCGGGAAGATGACAAAGGGATCCACACTGGTTGCTTCTGTATTGCTCTTAAACGCGGTCAAAATCATCCACAGGAACGGTACCAGCATCGTGACGGATGCCACAATCAGAACTGCGTGGATGAGAACCAAGACTTTACGATTCGTTTTTTCCATAGTTGTTCCCTCTTCTCTAGTTGTAATGGACCCAGCGCTTCTGGCCGATATTCTGCAAGACAGTAATGATCAGCGTGATCAGGAGCAAAATAACGACAATGGTTGCGCCGGCACCCTTGTTGCCTTCTTCGAAAGAGTACTTATAGAAGAGATAGACCAGGGACTGGACCTTGTTCAAGGCCGGATTCGTGCGATCCATAACCAGGAAAATCGAGTCGAAAACCTGCATAGCCCCGATGATGCGAGTGACAAAAACGAAGTAAATAGTCGGCGAAATCAAGGGCAGCGTGATATTGAAGAACTGGCTGGTGCTGCTGGCCCCGTCAATGGTAGCAGCCTCATAATAATCTCTGGGCACTTCCTGTAGACCTGCCAGAAACAAAACCAGATTATAACCGATGATTGACCAGATTCCGATTACGGCTATTGAATACAAGGAAATGTTCGGATCTGAGTACCAGCTTACGCGGATGTTAAACACATTATTGATGAGACCATAATCGGTGTTGTAGAGCCATTTCCAGACCATTGCGATCGCGGCAGGGGCGGCGACCATGGGCAGGAAAAAGATCATGCGGTAGGCGGAGCGACCGACGATTTTCTTGTTCAGCAATACTGCCAGAACCAGCGAAATCGCGATCGAGAGGGGTACCTCAGAAATCATGTACTTCAAAGTGTTCCAGATCGACTGCTGGATTTTGGGGTCAACAAGTGCCTTCTTGTAATTGTCCAGGCCGATCCAGACGTTATTCATGCCAAAGTCACCGGTTCTGTGGAAACTTTGGAAGATCGTGCTGAAAATCGGATAGATGTTCAGTACAACTAATCCGACAATAGTAGGTAGAATAAAAAACCAGCCCCAGGCGAGCTCACTTTTGGCTCTGTGGGACATTTTTCTTCTCGCATTTGCCACTGCTTTGTCCTCCCAAAATAAAAAAGGGCAGGAAGATTGCCTCCCTGCCCTTTGTGAATCTTACTCGTCAGCCAGCATCGTGTTCATCTCTGCGGCTAATTCAGTCAGGGCGGTCTTCATGTCTTTGTCGCCCATCCAGACTTCCTTCATGTACTCATGTGATCTGTTCTCCCAGACGATGGTGTTGCGGGAGTAGGGACGGATAACCATGTCATCCATCATCTGCAAGTACGCATCGAGGTTGAAAACGTCTGTGGATTTTGCCCAGGCTTCGGAAGTGCCTTCATAAGCGGACATTGTTACACCGAGCTGTGCCTGCTTCTCTTGCGCTTCTTTGCTGCCAAAGTATTCAATCAGCTTCCAGGCTTCTTCGGGATATTCTGTATTCGCCGCAGCAACCCAGCCGAGACCGTTATAGATCGAGACACGCTTGTCGCCGACCTTCGGCAGCGGAGCAATGTCTGCGTTCTCGAGCGTATAGTCATTGCCCAGATAGGCAGCGAGCATCCATGAACCTTGCAGGATCATGGCGGCCTTACCGGCAGTGAAGAGACCGTCTTCCTTGTTCTCAGTGAGGACTTCGATCGGCGGATTGCATTCGGTTACGATCTTGGCGTAGAGTTCCATGGCTTCGACAGTCTTGGGATCATCGTAGCCAGACTTCGTCTTGTCATCGTTGATGACGTAGCCGCCATACGAATAGATTGTGTTGTAGTAGCCGGCCTGGTTATTATCAGGAGCAAGCGCTACACCATAGACGCCATTATCCGGATCATGAAGCTTCTTGGCATTCTCATAGAAGTCAGTCCATTCCCAAGTATCGTCCGGATAAGCAACACCCGCTTTGTCAAAGAGAGCTTTGTTGTACCAGATCGCGATCGTGTCGATATCCTTCGGAATCGCGAACTGCTTGCCGCCTTCATTGTAGAGAACAGAAATATCTTCCGGATACTTCGTCATGTCGACAACGTCGCTCGCTGCGATGCGGTCCGTGAGGTCTAGCAGCATGGCGTTTTGCATGTACTTCTGCGCTTCATTGGAATGCATCCAGAAGACGTCCGGCAGCTCACCGCCGCTGGCGCCTGCTGAGAGGGTGGTCCAGTAATTCTCCCAGGTGACAACCTGGATGTCGGCTTCGATGCCGGTCTTGGCTGTAAAGTCATCGACGATCTGCTGCAGGCCTGCGCGCTGGTTCTCATCCCAGATCGAGACCGTCAACTTCACATCGCTTGTGCCGCTCTGTGTAGTTGTGCCATCAACGGGTTTCGCCGTCGTGTTCGTTGTGCCGCCGCCGCAGCTGGCCAAAAGGCCGACGGTGAGCACGGCTGCTGTTAGCTTGGTGATCCACTTCTTCATTCTTATTACCTCCATATATTACTTCAATCCCGCTCTGGCGGAATCTTCGTTCTTCGTTCCAAGGTCGCGATCTGTTCTGCAGGCTTATGCCAATCTGCCTAGCAAG
>JAAYZH010000052.1 GCA_012514965.1 Clostridiaceae bacterium
ATGCTGAAACATGTACAGAGCGGCGTCGATGACAGAGCAAACCGCCCGCGTTCATTGAATGGGATGGAACGAATATACCTGCCCCATATTGCCCGTGCTTTTCCCGGCCTCCAGATTGACGCCATGGGCAGTCAGGCAGAAAATCTCCTGATCCGCAGTTATGAGGCCCTGGCCGGGGGCATAGATCCTGAGCTGAAGGCGGATTTTGGCCCCTATTATTATGATGCGCTGACTCGCCTGATCACGCAGAATGAGGCCCAGGGTGAAGACCGCGCGCGCTTCGAACAGGTAAAAGTCCACCAGCGTGTCTTGAGCCATTACGGCTGGCGCGAAGGCAAGAGAATAATTGAGTTCCAGTTCGCTGTCGAGGCCTTTATGAGCAGCCCGGCCCGGCCCGAACCGGCCAAACAGCAGCTCCGCAATACCCTGCGATTCCAGTATCTTGAGGATAGCGAGGCGTTTGTCGGCGCTGACGGCGAAACCACTGTCCTCACCCAGAATTGCCCTAATTGCGGGGCTCCGTTGCGCGGCGCGGCCGCCGAGCTCTGCCCCTATTGCCGTTCGGAAATCAAAAAGATCCAGCTCGAGACCTGGCTCCCTGTGGAGCTCCTGCCTGAAGGCTGGACCGAGAAGTGGCTCCCCGATTCGGGTGCGGATGCGCTATTCGGTTCTTGAAGCCTTTGTGTTCGCGCTATGCCTCGCCCACTCTATCCAAGCTCGAGGCCGCTTTAAAAGCTCCCTGAAATGTCAACATTCGCCAAAGATCACAGTTCACCTACCTTCTCCTTCGCCCGCGAGGCGCATGAGAAAAGTCCCCTTCATGAGCAAGTCTCCGCAGACAAGTAAACGTATGGTAAAAACACCACACGTTTGCGCAGTCGAGGACCAAAGCCGCTCGTGAACGGGGACTTTCGCCGCTGTACGTCCTCCGCTCACAGATAGCGGCAAAAGTTGCCACCAGAGCCCCTGTAAATGGCAATATTCGCCGCTGTACGTCCTCCGCTCACAGATAGCGGCAAAAGTTGCCACCGGAGCCCCTGTAAATGGCAATATTCGCCGCTGTACGTCCTCCGCTCACAGATAGCGGCAAAAGTTGCCACCAGAGCCCCCGTAAATGTCAACTTTCGCCGCTGTATGTCTCCACCGCACGAATACCAGCGAAAGCTGCCACAAGCGCCTCTCGGAAAAAAGATAACAGTTCACCTACCTTCTCCTTCGCCCGCGAGGCGCATGAGAAAAGTCCCCTTCATGAGCAAGTCTCCGCAGACAAGTAAACGTGTGGTAAAAACACCACACGTTTACGTAGTCGAGGACCAACACCGCTCGTGAACGGGGACTTTGGCCTGTCGAGGACCAACGCCGCTCGTGAACGGGGACTTTGGCCTGTCGAGGACCAACGCCGCTCGTGAACGGGG
This sequence comes from Clostridiaceae bacterium, assembly GCA_012514965.1. GTDB lineage: Bacteria > Bacillota > Clostridia > Saccharofermentanales > Fastidiosipilaceae > JAAYZH01. The sequence goes on from JAAYZH010000052.1 coordinate 1,416, forward strand.
ACTTTGTAAAAACCTGTGAAATCTTAGTTGCCTGTTCCGCTGAAGCTTCGAGTGGCGATAAGGTCGGCTCCGCTGCCGGCTATGTCAGGCACAAGGACCTGACCTAAAGAGACGGGTGCGGAGATCTTTAGCTTCCTGACGATGTCGATTACCTCGAACATCTTCGCCTTGGGTACTGCCTGGCTGGTGCGGACCGGACAACGCTCTTCACCGGCGTTTTCGAGTACCACCGTGGAGGTAACCACACGGGTGGGGGCAGTCATCTCCTGATAACCATAGAGTACGCCGCGGGCACAGCGATGGCCTGTGACTTTGTAGTCGTCATTTTCGTCGACCTTGAGGTGGCAGCCGCGAGGGCAAACTATGCAGATGAGTTCTTTCATATCGGGCTCCTTTTCCGCGCTTCTAGAGGGCAGCTTCCAGGCGGAGGCTCAGCTTGGCCCCGGGCTGGATTTCGGCCAGGACTTTGGCCGGCAGGGTGATCTTCTCCATTTCACCGGGCGCTACATGGACACGTCGGAACAGGGCGATTTGCTTGCCGCCGGATTCGACGATGATCTTCTGTTCTTCGGCTGTGTGCGTGACACGGAAGAATATGTCGAGCTTCTCGAGGTCGGGGCGGAGGTGCAGCCGCTGGGGTACGGTGTAGCGCAGACCGCGGCCGGCTTCCAGCGCAATGAGGTCGCCGCCGGCTGTATCGGTTTGCTTGCTGAGGTAGGCTGCAGCCGCACGGCCTGCTCGCGCACTTTCGTCGCTGACGTGGTCGACCAGGTCGTGGATGTGGAGAACATTGCCGCAGGCGAAGACGCCGGGGACAGAGGTCTGCAGATTCTCAAACACCTGTGGACCTTTGGTGCGATTGTCCAGCTCGACGCCGGCAGCGCGGCTGAGCTCGTTCTCGGGGATGAGACCTACACTCAAGAGCAACGTGTCACAGGCTACACGGCGTTCGGTACCCGGGATTGGTCGCATTTGCATGTCGACTTTCGCGATGTGGACGGCCTCGATCCGTTTCTTGCCTTCGATTCTGGTCACGGTGTGCGAGAGCAAGAGGGGAATGTCGAAGTCCTGGAGACACTGGACGATATTGCGGGCCAAGCCTCCTGGCTCGGACATAATCTCGACACAGGCATGCACCTTACAGCCTTCCAGCGAGAGGCGGCGGGCCATGATCAAGCCGATGTCACCGCTGCCGAGGATGACGATGTTTTCGCCTACTCTTTGGCCTTCGAGGTTAACGTAGCGCTGGGCTGCGCCTGCGGTCAGGACGCCGGCCGGTCGGGTTCCGGGGGTGCCGATGCCGCCGCGTGCGCGTTCACGGGAGCCCATGGCGAGGATGACAGCCTTCGCTTCGATGAGCTCGAAGCCGTGGCTGGGACTGACCAGCTGGATGATACGTTCACTGTTCAAGTCCAGAACCATGCTCTCCAGACGTACTTCGATGTCGCGCGCGCGAACATCTTTAATGTAGCGCTCGGCGTATTCGGGTCCTGAAAGTTCTTCTTTGAAGTGGTGCAGGCCAAAACCATTGTGAATGCACTGGTTGAGAATTCCACCCAGCTGTTTGTCACGCTCCAGAATGACGATTGAGCGTACACCCTGGTCATAGGCCGATACCGCAGCCGCCATGCCGGCCGGACCGCCGCCGATGACGACGAGATCGTATTGTTGTGTCTTCATATGCGCACCTCCGGACGATTGTCGCCCAGTACGATATAGCTGCCGTCCTTGTCCTGCAGGATTTCCGCAGGATCCACCCCCAGTTCACGACTGAGAATCTCCAGGACACGTGGCCCGCAGAAACCGCCCTGGCAACGGCCCAAGCCGGCCCCGGTGCGACGCTTGATCGCGTCGATCGAGACGGGTGGGATAGGACTGCGGATAGCTTCCAGTATTTCGCCTTCCGTAATGGTCTGGCAACGGCAGATTACGCGGCCAAAGGCCGGATTTGCGTCTACCATGGCTGCTTTGTCCTCGGGAGAACGCTCAGCGAAACGCCTGACTTTGCGACGTCCGTTCCAGCCTTCTCGAGGCTGAACTTCCAGTCCATCCGCTTCGAGTAATTCACGGGCATAGAGCGCAATCGCCGGGGCGGCCGAAAGACCGGGTGACTTGATCGCCGCCAGATCCAGGAAGCCTTTGTCATGCATGGCGATGTAGAAGTCGTCTACTTCACGGTTCGCTCGCACACCAGAGAAATGACGGATGTTTTCGCCAAAACGCAGGTTTGGCACCGACCGGCGAGCCTTCTGGGCCACTTCAGCCAGGCCGGCATAAGTGGTAGACGTATCTTCGCCGTCTTCGATCAGCTCGGCGTTGGGGCCAATGAGGGTGTTGCCATGGATAGTGGGGGTGACCAGGATGCCTTTGCCCAGGGGGCCGGGGCACTGGAAAAGTACATGGGAGACTTGCGGATCGACTGCTTTGTCCAGCAGATAATACTCACCGCGAGTAGGCAGCAGATGAAAAGCCGGCTCGGTTGCCTGCCTGTGAATCTTCTCGGCGCCTTGGCCGGCTGCATTGATCACGCGGCGGGCCTGATACGTCTCGTTCTGGGTCTCGAGCTTCCAATGATCTGCTTCATAGCGAATTGTCTGCAACTCCTGGCGCAAGCGCAGGTCGACACCTTCCCGGACCGCTACCTCAGCCAGGCCGAGGGTCAGCTCCCAGGGGAGAATGATGCCGGCGGAGGGGGCGTATAACGAACCCACGATATCGGGATTGAGGGCCGGTTCGCGTGCCAGCGTCTCTTCGCGGTTCAATACTTGCAAGCCGGGCACGCCATTGGCGTCACCTTGTTCCTTCAAGCTCCGCAAGGTCGAGCGATCGCGTTCGTCGAACGCAAGTACCAGCGAACCGGTGTTCTTGTAATGCGCGTCTACAGCCTCGCAAAGCGCGGGCATGAGGCGGGTACCCTCCACATTGAGCCTGGCCATCCGGCTGCCGGCCGGCGGGTCATAGCCCGCGTGCACAATGGCGCTGTTGGCCCGGGTCGCACCCAGCGAAACGTCATTCTCTTTCTCAAGCCAAAGAATCTTCAGCCTGTAACGGCTTAGCTCGTAAGCTACACTTGCCCCGATAATACCAGCTCCGATAATCGCGATATCGTACATAGGACCTTCCTGTCATGGCGGCTGGACCGCTTTTCTTCGATTATAACGTATAGAGTTCCATTTGCCTTGCAAAGTATGCAAGCATATTCCTAGATTTCCACCCACCCGCGGGCCCGCTCGACCGCACGGCTCCATCCATGCAGGAGCTTCTCGCGTTCCGCCTCGCTCATCCGGGGGCGGAAGAAGCTGCGATCTTGCGCCAAAGCGCGGATGGCGGCCAAATCAGGCCAGAAACCGCTCAGAAGTCCGGCCATGTAGGCAGCTCCTGTGACCGTCGACTCGACATTTTCGCTGCGCTCCACTGTAAGATTGCTGATGTCAGCCTGGAACTGCAGGAGGAAGTCATTCTTCGCCGCGCCGCCGTCCACCCGCAGGGTTTGCACGGACTCCGGAGCCGCGCGCTTGATCATGGCCAGGATATCTTCTGTCTGGTAAACGATTGACTCCAGAGTCGCCCGGACGACATGAGCGCGTGAAGTGTCCTGCGTCATGCCGATCAGGAGACCGCGTGCATAGGGATCCCAGTGCGGAGCTCCGAGGCCGGAAAAAGCCGGCACCATATAGCAGCCACCCGTATCGGGTACGCTGCGCGCCAGGGCATCTGATGCGCCTGCGCTCTCGATCAATTGCATTTTGTCACGCAGCCATTTGACCGCGCCGCCAGCGATGAAAACAGAACCTTCAAGGGCATAGGTATTCGCGCCGTCTGTACGCCAGGCGACTGTCGTGAGGAGTCCCTTGTCGTCGATAACTGCCTGACTTCCTGTATTCACCAGGAGGAAGCCGCCGGTACCATAGGTATTCTTGCTGCTGCCGGGCTCAAGGCACAGCTGGCCAAAGAGAGCGGCCTGCTGATCGCCCAGGGCTGGAGCCAGGGGGATCGGAGAACCAAACAATTCAGCAGCCGTCTCGCCGACGAATTGATCATGATCTACGAGACGGGGCAGCATGGCGGCCGGGATATCAAAAAGCTCGAGCAGCTCGCCATCCCAGTCCGCTTCGTGGAGGTTATAAAGCATCGTGCGGGAAGCATTGCTATGATCGGTGGCGTGCGCCTGCCCGCCGGACAAATTCCACAAGAGCCAGCTATCGACTGTACCAAAACAGAGCTTGCCGGCTTCGGCTTCGGCACGGGCGCCGGGTACATGATCCAGGATCCAGCGCAGCTTGGTTGCGCTGAAGTAAGCGTCAATCACAAGGCCGGTTTTCGCCTGGATCAAGGGGCTAAGCCCCTGCGCCTTGAGCTCCTCGCAGTAGTCCGCGGTGCGGCGGCACTGCCAGACGATGGCAGGATAGACCGGCTTTCCGCTTTCGCG
>JAAYZH010000053.1 GCA_012514965.1 Clostridiaceae bacterium
CGTGAGCTGCGCTGGTCCTCAACTGCGTAAACGTGTAGTGTTTTGTACCACACGTTTACTTGTTTGCGGAGGCTTGCTCACGAAGGGGACTTACCCCATCTGCCTCGCGGGTGGGGAAAAAGGATATCGAAAAATTTGCCATGCTTGGAGGCTGTAGTGGCAACTTTTACCGGTATTCGTGGGGGCAGGACGTACAGCGGCGAAAGTTGACATTTTCGGACCTCTCAGCCTTCGCCATGGCACCGTTTCCGCGCGGATGACTCCAGAGACACAAGCCTACCGCAAATTTTGACACTTTTGTTTACTTCAAAGAGGCAGTTGAATAACCACCAAAATCACCCAGTACAACCGGAGCTCTCGGGTTATCTTGAATACACAACCCAAAAAAGCCAGAAAGAGCCGAAAAGCAGGCTTCTATTTGCTTAAAAAACCGCTTTCACGGCGCAATATTTGCGTGTAAAAATCCTTCGAAAACAGCGGTTTTGACCATTTCGTATTAACGTATTTGGTGTAAATTGACCAAGCCCGGAGAAAAAACTGAGCAAAATTAGCGCAGATTGGTGCAAATACTGAAAAGTCAGATGGAATTCAATCAGCTACTATCAACGCATAGTAAGCCGACGGCCAAGAGCCGAAAGCAAGAAATTTTAGGAGACTGGCTCGGATTATGGAGCCGGAATCCAATCAACAGGAGGAAGCAGCATGAAAAAGAGACTGACAGCACTAGCGCTCAGCGCAGTGATGGCGGCAACACTTCTCGCGGCTTGCGGCGGCAACACAGCCGGCACAACCACAGCGAAGCCGGCGGACAGTGGCACCACCACACAGAAGCCCGAGGAGAGCAAGCCCGGTGAGACGACCGCCGAAGTCGTTGAGACGAAGCCGGAAGAAGTCACGATCAAAGTGTATTACGCCCGTGGTGAGATCCCTACGGATGACAATACTTTGGCCGCTAAGATGAAGGAAGAACTCGGTGTCACGCTCGAGGCTGAGTACCTGGTCGGTGACGAAGACGAGCGTATCGGCATCATGATCGCCGGTGGCGATTATCCTGACCTTATGCCATTCAACCAGCGTGTAGTCGATAACGGCGGGGCCCGTCCTCTGGATGACCTGCTGCCGCAGTACGAGAACCTGGATAAGCATTATGGTCCTCATTACAATAAGATGCGTTCGCCGCAGGATGGCAAGCTGTATTACATGCCCAACTTCGGAATTATCTATAACGACGAAGTTATTACGGAGCATTGGGGCACCGGTGTGTTCTTGCAGAAGGCCGTACTTGAAGAATTCGACTATCCTCTGATCAAGACACTTGACGAATACTTTGACCTGATCGAGCGCTATGCCGAGAAGTATCCCACCATTGATGGTGCGCCGACTATCGGCTACACGATCTTGAATGATGGCTGGAGAAACTTTGGTCTGGTTAACCCGCCGCAGTTCCTGGCCGGTCATCCGAATAACGGCAACGCTGTTATGGATTTTGAAACCGCGACCGGTATGGATCCTTCCACCACCGATATTGCCAAACAGTATTATCAGAAACTCAACGAAGTCAATGCCAATGGTCTCTTTGACCAGGAAGCCGCTTCGATGAACTATGACCAGTACATTGCTAAGCTGTCTGCCGGCAACGTGCTCGGCACCATGGACCAGAAGTGGAACATGAACAGCGCGAATACCGCTCTCGTCAGTGCTGGCAAAGAGAATCGTACCTACGTATCTCTGCCAATCGTCTATGACGAATCCATCACAGAATATTATCGTGATCAGACCGTGCTCAACCTCAGCAACGGCTTTATGCTTACGACTACCGATGACAGCAAGGTCGACCGCATTATGACCTTCCTGGACGATATCACGACAGAAGAGTGGACTAAGAACCTCAGCTGGGGTATCGAAGGCGAAGCGTATCTGGTCGGTGATGATGGCATCTTCTATCGTACGGAAGAGCAGCGTGAAGAACAGCGCAACTCTGCCTGGCCGTTGAAGCACAAGCTCAATGCGTTCCTGGACTACGCACCGAAGCTCGAAGGCACTTTCTCTGATGGCAATGCCTACGGTCCCGGCAACGACTACAACGAGTACTATGCTAACCTGTCTGATTATGACAAGACCTTCCTGGATGCTTATGGCTTCAAGGCCTTCTCAGAATTCTATCTGAACCCGCCCCCGAACCCGGTCTGGTATCCTACCTGGCAGATCAATATCCCTGATGGTTCACCGGAATCTATTGCGAATACCAAGGCTTCCGACACCAAAGTTCAGATGCTGCCTGCAGTTATCACGGCCACACCTGAGAACTTCGAAACCAAATGGGCCGAATTCGTTACAGAATATGACAAAGTCAATTACGGTATCGTGATCGACTTTATCAACGAAGAGGTTCAGTGGAGAATTGACAACTGGTCCGCAGAGTAGACGCTAGCGAGCGTACGTAGGAAATAGTTTTGCAGAGCGATGTCTGGTACATATTTTGACATCGCTCTGCCATTTAACTGAAGTGAGGATCCACCATGGAGCAGAGCAAGAAAAACAAAGGCCGCAACAAGCCAATGCAGTTATATAGGAAAATGAGTTTTACAGAAAAAGTCGTAACTCTGTTTACCAAACAGTGGCAGCTTCTGGCGATGTCCTTGCCGTTTCTGGCTCTGGTCATCATCTTCAATTATGTGCCGCTTTGGGGCTGGACTATGGCTTTCCAACGCTATCGCCCCGGAATCAAAAACATCTTCGACCAAAAATGGGTAGGCCTCGAGAATTTCAAGACTTTGTTTTTCGTTGATGACTTTACCCGCGTCCTGCGCAACACCGTTTCCATGAGTTTGATTAATTTGGTACTCGGAACGGTCGGTGCGATCTTCTTGGCGCTTATGTTGCACGAGGTCAAGGCAAGGTTGTTTAAACGTACGGTACAGACGATTTCGTACCTGCCACATTTCCTGTCCTGGGTCGTCGCAGCTGGTATCGTTGCGGACGGACTCGCTTCAGACGGCATTATCAACGTCGTACTTAAGAACTTAGGCTGGATCGACAACTCGATTATTTTCCTTCAAGAAGCCAATCTCTTCTGGGGGGTTATCGGCTTTTCGAATCTCTGGAAGGGCATCGGCTGGGGCACGATCATCTACTTGTCCGCCATGTCCGGTATTGATACAGCACTGTATGAAGCGGCAGAAATTGACGGCGCGAACCGCTATCGCAAAATCTGGCATATCACCTTGCCCGGTATCAAGGCAACCATCGTGATTCTTTTGATTATGAATGTCGGCCACCTTATGAATGCGGGCTTCGAACAACAATATTTGCTGCAGAGAGGTCCTACGCAGCAGGTCGCTGAGACGATAGACATTTATACACTTAAGTGGGGTATCTCACAAGGCAACTACTCGCTTGCTACGGCAGCCGGTATCTTCAAGAGTACGGTCAATATTCTGTTGCTGTTCCTGGTCAATGCTTTGGCCAAAAGAGTCGGCGAACAGTCGCTGGTATAGGGGGGGATCAAACATATGGCAACACGTACACTTATCACACATAAGAAGAAAAAGAACTGGAGCCTTGAGAACGTTCTCTTCACGACGCTTAACACATTGTTTCTCATCTTTATCGCGGTCGTCATGCTCTATCCTTACGTGAATACCATCGCGGTTTCACTTAACGAAGGATATGATACCCTTCGCGGCGGCATTTATCTGGTGCCTCGTATCTTTACCTGGCAGAACTACGAAGCGGTCTTTGCTATGGGCAATATACAGATTGCCTTTGTGATCTCAGTCGCCCGCACAGTTTTGGGCGCAATCACCAGCGTGATCGCGGCGTCTATGCTCGCATATACGCTGAGCCGCAAAGAGTACATTCTGCGTCCCTTTATTACCATTCTGATTGTCCTGACCATGTATTTTAACGCAGGGTTGATTCCCAATTACTTCAATATTCGCAGCCTTGGCCTGATGAATAGCTTCTGGGTGTATATTCTGCCCGGCATGGTCAGCGCATTCAATGTAATCGTGATTCGTACCTATATTTTACAACTGCCTGAGTCTCTGGTTGAGTCTGCGCGCATTGATGGAGCCGGAGATTTCGTGATCTTCCTGCGGATTATCATGCCTTTGGCAAAACCTGTACTCGCAACCGTTGCGCTCTTTGCGGCAGTTGGCGCTTGGAACTCGTGGTTTGATAATTACATTTACAATTCTGCTTCGCCGCACCTGACCACACTGCAGTATGAGCTGATGAAGCTGGTGAACTCCACTACTTCCATGAGCCAGTCCAGCTCGGCTCAACACGGTGTAGGCGTGAACGAAAGCACGGCCGCCGGCATGATCACCCCCAAGAGCGTACGCTCGGCTATCACCATTGTGGCCTCTCTGCCAATCCTGGTGGTTTACCCCTTCCTCCAGAAGTATTTCGTGACCGGATTGACTATAGGCGGCGTCAAAGGCTAAACGACCGTAGTATCAGCTGCGTAAGCAAGCCCCTCTTGCACTCCTTGTCGGCAGAAGCCGGCAGGGAGTGTTTTTGTGTTTGGGAGAGGGACGAATGGATGTTCGGCTTGGTCCTTTTGGCCCCCGAGGCCCGCGGACAGGGGCTCGACAAGGGGAACCACGCGTTCTTGTGTGAACAGGTTAGGAGGCTGGGCGGCCGAAAACTGCGAATTGGAGTCGTTGAGTCCAACAGGAGGGCGATGCGCTTCTGGCAGAGCGCAGGGTATCGAGAAGTCGCTCGTGTTCGGCAGGCGACAGAGCAAGCAGGACAGACCATTATCGTGATGCAATACGAAATTCGACAAGCGGATGGTCCTAAAGGCGCCGGGGCATGAAGAAAACGACTTACTGATGATCAACTGTTATACTCGAAATATAGTACAAATGTGTGGAGGCACTGTATGAAAAAAATAGCACCTGTAATCGAAGCGATGTCGAAGTATTACCACGGAGAACCGAAACGCATCAATCATTTCCTGAAGGTCTATGCGTTTGCGAAAACGATTGGCGAGCAGGAGGGTCTGGATGAAGTCAGCCAGGAAATTCTGGAAGTCGCCGCGGTGACCCACGACATCGGCATCAAGAACAGCGAAATTAAGTATGGCAGCGGTATGGGTACGTATCAGCAAATTGAGGGTCCTCCGGAAGCGGAGGCGATGCTCACCGAGCTTGGTTATGACACTGCCCTGATCGAACGAGTATGCTGGCTGATTGCCCACCATCACACGTATAAAGATGTAGAGACGATGGATCATCAGATCCTTCTGGAGGCTGATTATCTCGTGAACTCGTTTGAGCAGAGCGATTCGCCTGAAGCCATAGGCAGTTTTGCTGCCAAAGTGTTCCGTACCGTGAGCGGCAGGCGCTTGTTGACAG
>JAAYZH010000054.1 GCA_012514965.1 Clostridiaceae bacterium
GATACCATGGCCATCGAGCAGCCCGCTTACCGAGTCCTTCTCAAGGAAGGTGACTATGAACTTCGGCTCTACGAGCCGATGCTGACCGTCCATTGCCGTGAAAGCGACTTAGGCGGAGGCGAAGGCTTCAGCAAACTATTCAATTACATAGGCGGCAATAACGAGAGTGCCACGAAGATCAGCATGACGAAGCCGGTTCTCAACTATCCTGCCGAACCAGAACCCACCATGGCTTTCGTCGTGCCCGCGCGGATTGCCGCAGAAGGCCCGCCCCAGCCCAACGATCCCTCTCTGGAAGTCCGCAGTTTCGCAGAGCGGCAGGTCGCAGTCCTGCGCTTTGCCGGCAAGATCAGCCCCGAAGTCATCGGCCAAAAACAAGCCCAACTTCTGCAATGGCTGGCTGACAAGCACTGGACCCCCGCAGGAGAGGTCGCTTTGGCCCGCTACAATCCACCGATCGTACCGGGATTCTTCCGACACAACGAACTTTTGGTCGAAGTAAACACAGAAGACCTTGCCTAAATACGCAATACATCACCAAGCAAATCAATCAATGCAAAGGAGAAACACACATGGAAAATACACTGGTAAAGCTCAAACGCTTCAATCTGATTATGGGGGCCTTCCACCTTGTCCAAGGCCTGCTGATGCTGTTTCTGGCCAGCACCGTAATTCAGAAGATAGCTGAATTTCAGCCCACCATCACCCAGACCTACCTTCGCTTCAACCCCGAAACACGCTCGCTCGAGGCTGCAGGCAAAGAACTCTTCACCCTGCCCTTTGGCGTCCTGGTCGCATCCTTCCTCCTGATCTCGGCTGCCGCCCACGGCGTGATCGTCCTGTTCAGCAAGAAGTATTTCGCCGACCTCCAGCAGGGCATCAACCGCTTCCGCTGGTTCGAGTACGCCCTGAGCTCCTCAATCATGATCGTGCTGATCGCGACGCTCTTCGGAATCTATGACATCGCATCCCTGATCCTAATCTTCCTGGTAAACGCCTCGATGAATCTCTTTGGCCTCGACATGGAACTTCTAAACGCCGGTTCCGAGAAGAAAAAGGTCAATTGGGGTCCCTTCATCTGGGGCTCGATCGCGGGCATCGCACCCTGGATCGCCATCTTCCTCTACATGTTCGGCAATGGCAACTTCGACCAGGTGCCCTGGTTCGTCTGGGCCATTGTCGGTACCTATTTCGTGGCCTTCAACACCTTCCCGATCAACATGATTCTGCAGTACAAGCGCATCGGCAAGTGGAAGGACTACCTGCATGGAGAGAAGACCTACATTGTGCTGAGCCTGGTGGCCAAATCGTTCCTGGCCTGGCTGGTGCTGTTTGGTGCCATGCAGCCGTAGAGGGCGGCCGGGTATCTGAATGTAGACTGCTGACCGATCTCGAGACGGTCAGGAAAAAGACACGGCAGCAGTCGACTGGATTTGAATGTAGACTGCTGGCCGATCTCGAGACGGTCAGGAAAAAGACACGGCAGCAGTCGACTGGATTTGATTTTTGAATTGAGCTCCCGGAATCCCCTGGATTTCGGGGGCTTCTTTCTTGGGCTGAGGTGGGAGGGTGGGGTGGTGTGTGCGGTGGGAGGGTGCGGTGGGAAGGTGCGGTGGGAGGGTGTGGTGGACAAAATTTTCGATATTCCAAGCGCGGAGCACACACTTTCGCAAATTTTGTCCAGATCAGGGGGTGCAGTGGCCAAATTTTTCGATATTCCA
>JAAYZH010000055.1 GCA_012514965.1 Clostridiaceae bacterium
ATCATCTGTGAGGCATCATAGTAGGCATCCGTGAAGTCGACGCTTTGGCGACGTGCCTCCGTGATTGTCATACCCGCGATGACCACATCGACACCGCCGCTCTCGAGCGCGCCAATCAGAGACTTGAACTCCATGCTGCTCCAGGCGATGGTGTATCCTTGATTCTCAGCGATGGCTTCTATCAAATCAGCGTCGAAACCCGCGACATTCCCCTCATTGTCGATGTATTCAAACGGCGGGAATTCGGGGTTCGTGCCCACCCGCAAAACTTTGTTCTCCGACCCTTGTCCGGTACAGCCCGCCAGTAATCCCGGCAGCAGCAGTCCGAGCAGCATCAGGAGAGCAATTACTCTTCTTTTTCCTCGCATGCCTACGCTCCTTTTACTCTAGAAACTCTTTCACATAATTTCTGTATATTATACATAGATATTTTAGCGATTCAAGCATAATTTGCGAGGAGCCTGACTATTTTCCGCATTCTCTCAGAATACTTTCAAAATTCGTCCTCTTTAGCAAATTACCATGCTGCGTACAGCCTCCAAGTCAGGCTTAGCGCAGTGCTACAATAGCTGTAATAAAGCAAATTCTCTCTCAATAGGTGAGGATTTGGCCCTCCTGGATTGTCTAAGAAAGTGAAAGGAGGAATTCCAGATCAGAAAGGAGCCCCGCGTGGACGACGCCAGGCAGCTATATGAGAAGTTCCTCGCAGGCGACCCGGCACAGCTGGCTTTACTTGTCGAGCGCCTGGGCAACCCGCTCCTCCTGTTCATCAATTCGTATGTACATGACCTCGCGACAGCAGAAGACCTAATGGAAGATTGCTTCGTGCAGTTGCTTGTGTCCCGACCGCAGTTCCACGGGCAGAGTCAATTCAAGACTTTTCTCTTCCAGATCGGCAAGAACAAGGCCCTCAATTACTTGAGACGCAAGCAGCACTTCATCTGGGTCAACACGGATACCGCTGAGGCTGAGCTCGGAGAAGACGCAGGCATCCTGCAAGAGCTTGAGCTAAACGAGCGAAATCAGGCTTTGTATCGAGCTATGCGCGTGTTGCCTGCAGATTATCGCCGCGCCGTGCTCCTGATCTACTTCGAAGAACTTTCATATGAAGAGTGCGCCAAGGTCATGGGCAAAACCAGGAAGCAAATCGACAATTATTTATATAGGGCCAAAAAACAGCTGGCCACACTTCTAGGAGAGGAGGCGCCGCTATGAAGAGCACAGAAGAAAGAGTTCAGTCTATATTACGCAAAACCGAGGCTGCCGAAAATCGCCGCCACGATCGGCAGCGTGTCTTTCGCATCCTGACTGCTGCCCTGCCTGCAGCGGCGGCAGTGCTGATATTTGTTCTGCCTATGCTATTGAGCCAAGCAGACCGCGACAAAACAGGACTTGATGTAACGACTCAAGAAACCGTCGTTGCGATGCGGGAAGGCGGCGTGGACGAAGGCTTTGGTACCGATGCGGTCGTGACCGCAACTGCTGTCCCCACCGATGCCGGCTTGACGGTACCTGCTACAGCAACTGAAGACTCTGCGTTTGGCCTCGCTTGGGGCATGCTGCAGCTCTCCGATACAGAGGAAAGAAACGCAGACGGTGTCACCCTACAAAAAGTCGTGTATGCAAATGAAGATAACTCGCGCTCCATCTCCTTGTTTTTCTCGGATGACAGCAGCCTCCTCGCTGCCATGCGGCCGGATGGCGCTCCTTCTCCTATTAGTCTCGTCTCGATTCCGGCGGAAGTTTGGGACACCGGATCTCTGCAGTACACATTCCAGTTCAGCTGCGAAAGCACGCACTACAGCAGCGAGAGCGTAGGATTGTCTCTTGAAGAAGTCACTGGGTTTCTGGCAGCTTATTTAATGATTGCCTAAGCCGCTAGTCGCCTCCTCTCCTCTAGGGAGGATTATCGTCTTTAATTTGTGTATGCGGGAGGTACGAAATGCCTTATTGCAACGATTTATTCTATGTAAAGCTCGGTAGCGGCCGGCCCGTGGTCCTGCTGCATGGCAACGGTGAAAACCACGAGATCTTCACAGAACTCAGCCTGGAGCTGGCAGCTGATTATCAGGTTTTTGCAATAGACTCACCCGGCCATGGTGCCTCACACGCTCTTTCGCGCTATTCCTACAGAGATATGACCCGCGAAATCGCCGGTCTGCTGCACGAAATTCTAGATGAACCTGCTCTCATCGTCGGATTTAGCGACGGCGGCATTATTGCCCTCTGCCTGGCGATTGACTACCCCACGCTTGCTGCCGGCATCATACCTTGTGGCGCAAATTTCCAGCCAGACGGAGTCGACGCAGCCTGGCTCGAGGAAGCCGTGAAACGGGCAGTCTACGGGCCGGACCCGTTGCTCGACCTGATGCTCCGCGAACCCAACCTTACGGATCGTGAGCTGGCCGGAATCCAGGCCAGGACCTTGGTCTGCGCAGGCGAATTTGACCTGATCAGATTGGCCCATACGCAAGAACTTGCCGCAAAAATTCCCGGTGCTGTGCTAAAAATTATGCCCGATGAAGATCATGGATCCTACATCGAGCATAGTACAGCTTTGGCTTTGCCTATCCGTGAGCAGGCGGCCCGGATTTGGCCAGTCGCGCAGGTAAACTAAACACTAATTCCGATAATCGTCATACGGCGTCGGATCCAGATTATCGACTTCTACAGTCGTACTCCCCTGGAATTCTTCCGCCACATCCGGGATGCCATCACCGTCCAGATCACCCGGCATGGGCGCGAAACCGACCCCCGCGCCGAACATTTCTCTGCCTGTAATGCGTTTCTCGTCCCTGACCCTCTCCACCACTTCACTCAGATAGTCACCGACCATTTCCGGCCGCTTGACATTCTTGAGCTCTATCTTCGGTGTGGTGCGGTCCGTGGCGTAGATATTGATCGTGCCCACTCCGAAAATCTTCTGGCTAAAACGACGATTCACCTCTACATCCAGAACACGGTAGAGCAGGACATCATCCGTCTCGGTGTTAAAAAAGCCTCGCCTGACCCGCAGCTTTGTACCAGTCAGAATGTATTGCGTAAAACTGATCGGCAGGCCAAAGTAGCGCTTGCGATCCTTCCACAAAATCTCTTCGTTCGCCTTTTCCTTGCGAAAATCCCTAAACGATTGTGCCATGCGTGCCCCCCTGCCGTCTGCAGTCTTGAGACCGACTGCATGTGATTGCTTCGTTTGTGCTGTGTTTGTGCATGTGTGCCGGCGGACTGCACTAGGCCTCCGCGGTGACTTCATCTACAAGACTGCTGTAAAGATCGATCATCTCCACGAAGGCAGACATACTGGATTCCCAGAAATCTGCCTGACGCAGGTCTACCCCCACTGTCGCCGCAACATCTTCACAGGATGCTATGGTCGTGGTGTGGAGCATATCCGCGTACTTGTCCATGAACGACTGTCCTTCTTCGCGATACATATTGTACAGACCCATGGAGAACAAGGCTCCAAAAGCGTAGGGGAAGTTATAGTAGC
>JAAYZH010000056.1 GCA_012514965.1 Clostridiaceae bacterium
ATAAAGACCGCATAGATAAGAACGATGTTATGCAGGTTTGAATTTACACACAAATTAGGACTTGACCGGTTCTGGGGACAAAATCCCTAGTTATCCAAGCGGAGTGGCCGCACAACTCGGTTATTTGCCACGATTCGAAAAAGTAGTGGCCAGAACCGCGCCCAAGTGGACAAATAACACATTTATCGGAGCACCCACGCCAGATAACCACAATTTTTGGCCAGCTCAAACGTCACGCAGCCAAAGTTCACTGAATTCCAGGGCTAAGCCAGAAATAATGCTCCGATCAAGGCGCCAGCAAGCATGAGCCAGATGGAATTCACTCTTTTCCAGATCAGCAGGAGCAGGGACAGGCCGAAGACGCCCCAGTGAACGGGATTGAGCAGCGAGCTTTGGGCCAAAGTGAAACTGGTGACACCCATCAGGGCGAGAGAAGCGACATTGATGCCGTCTAAGATGGAGGCCACGAGCTTGGAGCGCCGCATTTTGTCCGTGATATGTACGAGCAAACCAACGAGCAGGAAAGATGGCAGGAAGATACCGATGGTGGCGAGGACGCCGCCGGCCAGACCGCCGAGCTGGTAGCCGACAAAAGTGGCTGTAGTGAACACGGGACCGGGCGTGATTTGACCCACGGCGACAGCATCGAGGAGCTGCTGATTGCTGAGGAAGCCCGGCTTCACAAACTCGGACTCGAGATAGGCGACCAAAACGTAGCCTGAACCGTAGAGGATGGCTCCGATCTTGAGGAATCGCAGAAACATTTCGCTTACGCTGATCCCGGCGGCCGTACTCGCCTGTTGCAGCAAGGGCAAACCCATGGGGAGCAGCCAGAGGGCGCGGGTCTGCGCACGTTGCCCTTCGCGGATTCGTGCGATGGTGGCAGACAGGAGGCCTATGCCGCCCAGAACCCAGATCTCTTCAACGTTGAGCAGGGCCATGGTTACGCCGATCGCCAAAAGAACGACTTGGTACCAATTCTTCACGGCTGTGCGAAATAGCTTGATTAGAGCTTGAAGGATGATCGCGATCACGACTGGTTTGACTCCGGCCAGAACAGCCTGTACCTGCGGGATCAGGCCGTAGTGTGCATAGATCCAGGCAAAAATAAGAACTATGAGGAAGGCTGGCAGTATAAAAGTCATACCGGCAATGTTCAGGCCGCGCCAGCCACCCTTCTCATAACCCAAGGTGATGGCCAATTCTGTGGAATTGGGCCCGGGGATCAGGTTCGTCGCTGACATCAGATCCAGAAAGCGCTGGCGGCTGACCCACTTGCGCTTCTCGACCAATTCTTCGTTCATCATGGCGATGTGGGCTGCTGGTCCGCCGTAAGCGAAGAAGCCCAGACGCAAGAAGACGGCGGCGATCTCGCGCAAACTTACATCATGGCGGATCGCGTCGTCCGCTCCATCCCCAGCAGCAACCGTTTTTGTGCTCTTATCTTCCATTCAACCCTCTTTAATAAGATGCTAGAGAACTAGCGATTAATACGGCAGGAGCCCGGCATTCTTCTAGCGATTAGTACGGCAGGAGGCCGGCATTCTTCTGTTCTAGGACACGCAGCATTTGGTAGACTGCCTGGCTCAGGGGCACGGGCAGCTTGTGTTTCTCGCCGAGGCGAATGCACTCGCCTGCGAATGTATCGACCTCGGTCGGTCTTTTGGCCCGCAAGTCCTGCAAGGTGGACGGCAGGCCGTTGTCACCCAGACCTCTGAAGTTCACAAGCATTTTGCTGACGTCTTCATGGCCAATGTCGACCCCCTCAGCCTGGCCCAAAGCGACGATTTCATGGCCCAAAGCCTCGATGAACGCGAGCAGCTCGGGGCTGCGCAATAGGGCGCCATAGGATACATCCAGAATCGCGAGCGACTGGTTGACGGTGCAGTTCGAGAGGTATTTGAGCCATTGCGCCCGGATGATGTCTTCCGGCTGCCGCACTTGCAGCCCGGCAGCTGTCAAGAGTTCACCTAGCTCCGCGACACGCTGAGGAGCAAGAGCGCTGACTTGCGCCTCACCTATGACGAGATCGGCTTGCGCGGGGTTGAAGTAGACTTCGTTGCCGCGTCGCTGTGAGTCAATTCTGGCTATCCCGTGGATGACCCGGTCCCAGCCGTAGAGCTCAGCCGCGAGCGTTTCGCTGGTGATGCCATTCTGTAAAGGCAGAATCTGAGTACCCTCACTTACCCAGGCTGTGAGCGCGGCCAAAATCTCCGGATATGCCGGCATCTTCGAGGCTATGATTAAATAATCAAGTGTTTCAGGTGCAGAGTCGGCAAAATCGCGGACATTGAGCTGGTATACTCTGCCATTGATTACAACCCCGTCGCTCTTCAGTTTCTTGACGCGATCAGTGTCTGCCAATACATATAGTGCAACGCGGTCTGGCAATTCGGCCAAATGGCTGTACACCCAGGCCCCGATTGCCCCCAACCCTACAATTCCAATCCGTTTTTTCTCAGGTAACGACATGAAAACCCTCCCACAGCTGCACTTTGGCGCAAGTTCAATAGCTTTTGAACCAGTATAAGGAAAGGTCCTCTGAATTGCTGAATCACCTGTTTCCGTAAACTTTTTTGGTCAAAGTGGATGGATAAGCAAATTTCCGCTGAAGCAAGCAGGGTTTTGCGGTATTATTTACAGTGTCAATCAGCAAACATGCGCAGCCGCTTTGGCCTGCCGAACAGGAGGAAACACATGGCCCGATATATAGGTACTGTATCCAGAGGCGTGCGTGCGCCGATCATCCGCCAGGGTGATGACATCGTTGAGATCGTCGTCCAGTCCGTTTTACGCGCCGCAGAATCGGAGCAGATCGCTTTTCGCGACAAGGACGTGATTTCTGTGACGGAGGCCGTTGTTGCCAGAGCGCAGGGCAACTATGCCAGCGTGAATCAGGTGGCCCAAGACATTCGCCGGAAGTTTCCTTCCGGCGTACTCGGTGTTGTCTTCCCCATTCTCAGCCGTAACCGGTTTGCCGTGAATTTGCGCGGTATCGCGCGCGGCGCCAAGAAGATTTATCTGCAGCTGTCCTACCCCAGCGACGAGGTCGGAAACCGTCTGATTTCAGCAGATGACCTCGACAAGAGCAAGATCAACCCCTGGACCGATGTTCTGGATGAAGCCATGTACCGACGTATTTTCGGTGACAATCTTCACCCTTTCACGGGCGTGGACTATGTCAGCTATTACAAAGAAGTGATTGAGAAAGAAGGCTGCGAGGTCGAGTTTATTTTTGCCAATGATCCTCGTGTCATTCTCGGCCACTGCCCGGATGTTCTGACCTGTGACATCCACACCCGCAAGTATAATCTCCGTTTGCTTCAAGAGGCCGGCGCAGGCATCGTCTACAACATCGAGAGCATTCTCAGTGAACCGATCGACGGCAGCGGGTACAACCCCAGCTTTGGCATGCTCGGCTCGAATAAATCGACTGAAGAGACCCTGAAGCTCTTCCCACGTGATTGCGAGGCAGTCGTCGAAGGTATTGCCCGTCGACTTAGCGAAATCAGCGGCTGCCAGATCGAAGCCATGATCTATGGCGACGGCGCTTTCCGCGATCCCGTGGGCCAGATCTGGGAACTGGCCGATCCGGTGGTGTCACCGGCTTACACCGCAGGTCTTGAAGGTGTGCCGAACGAAGTCAAGCTCAAGTACCTGGCTGACAATGATTTCGCCGGGCTTTCCGGCGAAGAACTCAACGAGGCAGTTGTCGACTACATCCACGACAAGAGTCTTAAACAAACCGGTATCGGTCAAATGGTCTCGCAGGGTACCACC
>JAAYZH010000057.1 GCA_012514965.1 Clostridiaceae bacterium
CGGGATAAAGCAGATATCCTGGCTTTCAGCCTTGTTTGCGCTGCTAAACCCCTGCTCCGCAGCGATTTGTTTGACCTCTTCTTTACTCAAGTCACCCAGTGGAAAGAGAAGGCGTGCCAGCTGTGCCTGTGTCAGTTGATAGAGGACATAGCTTTGATCTTTGGCCAGATTAACAGCCTTGTGAAGTTCGTACTCCTGGCTTGATTCATTATATAGAATACGCACAAAATGGCCGGTAGCCAGTTTGTCGCAGCCCTTCTCATCAGCCAGAGCCAGAAGACTCTCGAACTTGAGATGTCGATTGCAATAGAGGCAGGGGTTTGGCGTTTGACCGCTCTGGTAGGCCTTAACAAACTCCTCCATAACTTCTGTCTTGAAACGATCTCTCAGGTCACATAACTCAAAGGGAATATCCAGCTGCAAGCTGACACTTTGGGCGTCGCTGCGATCTCTTGCCAGGTTTTCTTTATAGCTGTCCGCGACATTTTCGCTGTGGTCAAAAAGACGCATGGTTACAGCCTGGCAACTGTGGCCTTGTTTCTGCAGGAGGTAGGCTGACACGGAGCTGTCTACCCCGCCGCTCATCGCTACTAGTACTTTACTCATCTATTCCTCAATCTAACGTATCAATCGACTTGATAGGCTGCGCGGCCGCCGCCAATATATTTCATGCGCGTGCAGGCTGCCGTGACGTGCGCCTGGCCGATTTCACGCAGAGGCAGGCGCAGGGGAACGGCTACCGGACGCAAGTGCATGCCGATCAGCACGTCACCGATGTCAATGCCTGCTCCGGCCTGAATATTTTCGACCAGACACGGCTCTTCAGCCTGACCCCAGGCCGCGACTGCAAAAGAGCCTCCGGCGTTGAGCTGGGGCAATGCATTCACCGGACGCAGTCCATACTCCTTGGCCAGGGATTTCTCAACCACCAGGGCACGGTTCAGGTGTTCGCAGCATTGTACGGCCAAATAAACACCAGCCTCCCGGCATTGCGCTAAGACCTCAGCGACGACCGCTTCGCCAATTTCAGCGCTCGACCCCTGGCCCAGTGTCTCACCTCTAATTTCGCTGGACGAACCGCCCAGGAGCAAGACATCGCCCGCTGCGAGCCTAGACTCAGCCAGCAGGACTTGCAGGTTTTGTCTGACCTGTTCTTGAATTTCTGCCAAATTAACATCCATTTCCTTGTACCTCCAGAATAGTTAGGGTTTCTCCACCCAGAAACGATCGCCTGCATTCTTTAGCGCGACGATACCGGTGGCCGCCAGCTCTTTGCCCCAGACTGCTGCGTCAGCAACTGTTTCAAAACCAAATAAACGACGAATTTCTGCCGGGGCAAGTCGTGGATACTTATCCAGCAGCTTGACGAGAGCCTCAGGGGTTTGTTCGAGCGTACTAGCCTTGATTTTTCCGTGGCTGAGCCGCTGGATCGCGCTGTCGAGCTGTTCATACAGAATATAGCCTTTAAGCCGTTCACTCTCTCCCCTGTAATTAATGATATAAGTAGGATATAAATCGATCTGCAGAGCTTCTCCCCTCTCGACGTCATCCCAAAAAGCTTTTTCCGCCATTCCACTGTCCAGCTGATGCTTGAATCTTTCTCCATCAAGGCCCAGCTCAGAAGCGAGAGCAACCTGCACTTCCGGACGATTCACCAGAGCGCTGTCAACGAAGATCCCTTCCCGCAGGCGGCGCAGGTATGCGTGAGCGGTGTGCGTATCTGCGCTTAACTCCGCTGCTTTATAGGCAATATTGATCGGAAACCCTGAAGGATGATCCTCTGAGAACAAGCTAAAGCCTGCCGCTTCCATGGGCATCTGTGTTTCAGCGGCTGGCTTGGGCCAGTAGCGCACCATCTTGCTGTTTGCATAGGCGAAGCCGCGTTCTTGAGCGTGATAGATATCTTCTGCTTCGCGAATATCGGGAACCAAGGCACCCATACGGATTTTGATTGTCAGATTGTCTCCGTACAAACTCTCTAAAGCACGAAGCTCGGGCTCCGAACCCCAGCACCATGAGCAGAAAGGATCCGTGAAGATTTCTATACAAATTTTCTCTGCCATTTTACCTCCTGTTGTGTTGCGCTATGTAATAGAAAATCGAGGCAAAAGTCAGCTTGTGTCTTTGCCTCGTTACTATCTGCATATCATCATGGTAGCGGTATTATTCGAAATTGTCTGTTGCTTATAGAGTCGTTTTGGGATCACGCAGCTCTTTTACGCGTTTTTCGTAGGCGGCGCGGTTTAAGGCAGCAAAAGGCAGGACAGTGTCGTCATGACCGGTCAGGGCCTCTACCCAACGCTCGACAAAGGGCGGATTCAAGATCAAGAAAGGCCCTAGAATCGCCGTCCCGATAAAATTCTTGTAATGGATACCCTCGACTTCGCTGCCCACATGGAGTCCTATGCCTCGTTTCACCTGGCAGAAGCTTGGGAAGGACTCATCTTCCAGGTATTGTTGTGTAAACTGTGCTTTGGCCCCAACGATCTCTATACCTTCCTTGGAACCCAAAAACAGTGAGGATAATCGTTTCAGCATCTGGCGTTTAGCATGCAGCGGGAAGATGCCAAGCCCTTCTATCTTCTCCCCCTGATCGGTCTCGATGTAGGTACCCAGGATTTCCATGGCGTTTCCGATCCAGAGAAAGTGCGTACCTGTCTTGATCTGCTCGCGAATTTCCGCTGC
>JAAYZH010000058.1 GCA_012514965.1 Clostridiaceae bacterium
GAGGATTGACGGTCGCGCAAGCGAAAGCGAGCATCGCGTTTGATGCCAAAGTCAAGACTGTGCAACCGAATTATATTTACTACCCGACGGTCTTCGCGGAGCCTGCAGATGACCCATATTACGGCCTTCTTTGGGGCTTGCACAACAACGCCCAGGTAATCAACAATACAGCCGGTGTTGCAGATGTCGACATCGATGCACCGGAAGCGTGGGCTTATCTTGATGGCAAGGTGGTTGAAGAAGTTGTCGTGGCCGTAATCGACACGGGTGTCGACACGCGGCATCCGGATCTGCAGGGAAAGATGTGGATCAATTCCGGCGAGATCGCCGGCAACGGAAAAGATGATGATGGCAATGGCTACGTAGATGACGTCCACGGGTGGAACTTTGCCAACGACTCCGCAACCCTCTTTATGGGTGTGGAAGAAGACAGTCATGCTACACATGTTTCGGGAACGATCGCCGCTCGAGATGACCAAGGCGGCGTCATCGGCATTGCCCCCAATGTCAAGATCATGTCTCTGAAGTTCCTGGGCGCGGATGGCGGCACAACAGCGGATGCGATCGAAGCCACCTATTACTCCAAAAACATGGGGGCGGATTTGTCCAACAACTCATGGGGTGGAGGCGCTTACGATGCAGCCCTCAAAGCGGCTATCGATTCATTCGCCAAACCCTTCATTGTCGCGGCCGGCAACAGCAAGAAAAACATCGACAGAGTCGCAAGCTACCCGGCTTCCTACGATTGCGCGAACATTATCACTGTCGCGGCGGTTGATAACAGAGGAGCCCTGGCATCTTTCTCGAACTATGGTCTCAAAGGTGTGGATCTGGGAGCTCCCAGCGCGAACATCGCCAGCACATATCCAGATGACCAGTATATGTACATGAGCGGTACTTCGATGGCAGCTCCGCACGTAACCGGAGTAACTGCCTTGCTCATGGGCTTTAAGCCGGATCTGACAAGCGCGCAAGTCAAAGACATAGTCATGCAATCTGCCCAGGCCAATCCTCTGCTGTCTCTGGCCGGCAAGACAGTAACAGGCGGCCTGGTCAACGTGATGAAAGCCCTCGAGCTGGCAGGCGGAGCGGTGGTCACTCCTCCGCCAAGCAGCGACACAACAGCTCCATATGTAGTTTCCTCTGTTCCGGCTGAAGGGGCCAAAAACTTCAAAAAGGCGAACAACTTGGTTGTGAGTTTCAACGAGACGATATCCATAAAGAACGTTTCCGCTATTCTGCTCACTCCTACAGGCTCGACAACAAGCGTCACGCTCTCTGTAACGACGGATGGTCGTCAGCTGGTGATCGATCCCACTGCAGCCACACTCAGCCCTTACACAAGATACACCCTGACGATTGGGGCAGGTGCCGTCGCAGATGCAGCAGGGAACCCGAATGCAGCCTGGTCTATGACATTCACCACGAGCAGATAAACCGAAATCAGCCAGTTTTTTTGAGAAGGCAAGGGGCACGGAATGTTCTCCTTGCCTTTTTAAATGTGGCATACTCACCGAACTTTCTCTATAATGGCTTAATAAGAACATTTTCGGCAGTGCTAAAGGCCTGCCGGCGGGGAGGACAGGATGGGTCGAGCAGAAATTCGCAAGTTTTTAGAGGACAGAGAACTTTTGGCTGACAAGCTTGATATGGAATCAGAGCTTGCCAGATTTCTGGAGCATATGCGAGGCGGGCTTCGCGGTGTGCAACAGCCAGATGCCATGCCGATGATTCCCACGTATCTGACCCTTGGCGGCAAGGTTCCGGTCGATAAGCCTGTGATCGTTATGGACGCAGGCGGCACGAACTTCCGTATTTGTTTAGTGCACTTTAATAAAGACATGGAGGCAGTGGTTGAGCACTTCCGCAAGTTCCCCATGCCCGGTTCTGAGACTGAGCTCAGCTTCGATGAATTCTACGGGATCATGGCGGACAGCCTGATTCCTTATCTCCAATACAGCAAGACCGTTGGCTTCTGCTTCTCCTACGCTTGTGAGATTCAGCCCGATCGCGACGGCCGTATCATGAATTTCAGTAAAGAGATCCGTGCCCCCGAGGCCGTGGGTACTTTGGTAGGAGCCAGTATTCAGAAAGTACTCAAGGATCGCGGCGTCGAGGATGAGGTCCACATTGTGCTCCTGAATGACACGGTTGCTTCCTTGCTGGGCGGGTATGCGAGGACGAATGCCCGTGAATATTCGGGCAATGCGGGCTTTATCCTGGGTACCGGTGTGAACAGCGCGTATCTGGAAGAGAACGAGAATATTCTCAAGCTCAAGGGCAAGATCAACCCCATCAGCAACATGATTATCAACATGGAATCCGGCGATTATCGTATTTCATCCCTGAGTCCGATCGACAAGGAGATCGATGAAGCCACGAATGTTCCGGGTACATACTCCTTTGAGAAGATGATTTCCGGCCGCTATCAGGGCCTTCAAGCCCTCTACACGCTGCGTGAAGCCGTCGAGACGACCGAACTGTTTTCGGGCTTTTTTGCCGAGACCTTCTCGAACATCAATGATCTCGAAGCTTATCAGCTGGATGAATTCCTCTATGCGCCGTACGGTCCGGGTGAGCTGAGCCAGTGCTGTTCGAATGACATCGATCGTGAGCACTTGTATTACATTATCGACAATATCTTCGAGCGGGCAGCCAAGCTGGTCGCCTTGCTCTTCTGCGCTTTGCACGTTCAGACGGGCAAAGGGCATAATCCCACCCGCCCCCTGGCCATCACCATCGATGGTTCGACGTTCTATAAGTCCAAGCTGTTCCGTAAGAAGCTTGAATACTATGTCAAGGACTTCATCAGCGACAAGCACGGCTTCTACAGCGAGTTCCTGCAGGTCGAGAACAGCAATCTCATCGGCGCCGCGATTGCCGGCTTGACGAACTGATTGATGCGCGTCGAAGGCAGAGCTTACAAGGACAATTACCTGATTCACGTGTTGCTGTCGGAGCGTGATGAGCCGGGCTTGCGCTTCGTGAAGCAACTCGAGAACTGCCTGATTGACATTTGCCATCAGCTGAACATTTCACCTCCGCTCTGGATGGAGAAGAACACCCACGAATTCGCGGCCTGGCACCAGACTGTATTCCATGCGGATCAGTTCATGGAAGAGGTCCCCTTTGCCCGCCTCCAGATTAAATGGCTGGACGACGAGCGCTGACACTATAAAACGAATACAGGAGAAGACATGCGTCTAGACAAGTACTTAAAAGTAGCCAGAATTATCAAGCGCCGTACGGTAGCGAACACAATCTGCGCCAGCGGCCGCGTCAAGCTGAACGGCAAGGTGGCGAAACCTTCAAGTGAGATCAAGATCGGCGACATTATTGAGGTCGGTTTTGGCTCAGGCAATGTGAAGGTCGAGGTACAGGAGATCCGCGAGACGGTGAAACGAACAGAAGTATCCGAGCTTTACAGGATTATCGGCGGGGCCAAAGGTGA